>JBBQFU010000010.1:0-65912 GCA_038322185.1 Haliangiales bacterium | reverse complement strand
TTGGAGAGTTCAGCTCCGATGTCCTCCGCGCGAGCTGTTGGCCGCCGACGATATTGGAGAGCTCGTGGATATCGATCGTCATCATTGCTTGCCTGCCAATGAGTGCAACGGGTAAGCCGTCGACAAACGCTCGTGAACATTGAGTGAACCGTGGATGTTCGACTCGCCAGTGGCAGCTCGCGCCGTCTGTCGCCGATGGGTTGCGATGTGTAAACGCGAGGCGACGACCTTCTCGGCGCGGCTTTATGTGGCGGGCTTCGTAGCGGGCTTGGATGCGAAGGTCTTGATCACGAGGAGCGTCAGGAGGATCGCGAGGATCCACACCGGCGCAACGAACGGTTTGATCTCCTGTTCGCTCGCGTTGGGCACGATCTCGTGGAAGTTCGATACGACGCCGACGCCGACCCATGCGACGACGGCCTAACAGGGCTACCCTGTTGCCGTGGCCGATCAGCGTCGCCCCGTCGATGACCTGCGCGGAGTCAGCCGGCTGGCTGTCGACGCCACCCGAAAAGTGACGGACGTCGTCGAAGAAATGCACGGCGCGATCGGCGGCATCGCCGCGATCTTCGCGGCGCCCGTCTATGCCAGCATCCGCGCCGTCACGAGTGTCGTTGGCGTCACGCTCGACGTTGCGCTCTCGCGGCTCGCCCCGCTGCTCGGCGAGAGTGCGTCGACGCCAGATCGCGAGACCGTGCTGGCGGTGATGAACGGAGTGTTCGGTGACTATCTGGCCGAGACGAAGAACCCGCTCGCGATCGAGATGCGCCTGCACGCAGCGGCACGCAGCGGCCGCAAGCTATTGGTCATGGTGCACGGCTCGTCGATGACGCACTTGCAGTGCACGCTGCATCCCGAGGCGCTCGCACGCGACCTGGGCTACACGGTCGCGTACCTGCAGTACAACAGCGGGCTTCACGTCTCCACCAACGCCGCCGCCTTCGCCGAGAAGCTCGAGGAGCTCGTGCAGGGGTGGGCCGAGCCGCTCGACGAGATCGTGCTCGTCGGGCACAGCATGGGCGGGCTCGTCGCACGCAGTGCCGTGCACGCGGGTGAGCAGGCGCAGCACGCGTGGCGCGGCAAGCTCAGGAAGCTGATCACGATTGGCACGCCGCACCACGGTGCCCCGCTCGAGCGCGCCGGCAATTGGTTCGAGTCGCTGCTCGGCATCACCCGCTACAGCGCACCGCTCGCGCGGCTCGGTCAGTTACGGAGCGCCGGCGTCACGGACCTCCGGTGGGGCAACGTTCTCGACGAGCACTGGCACGATCGCGATCGCTTCGAGCTCGGCGATGATCCGCGCACTCCATTGCCGCTGCCGGCGAACGTCGCCAGCTTCGCGATCGCGGGTACGACGGCTGCCACGGGTGATACGGCCCTCCCTGGCGATGGCATCGTTCCCGTGGACAGCGCGCTCGGTCGGCACGCGCAGTCGTCACTCGCGCTCACGTTCTCGGAGGTGTTCATCGCGCACGGCACGAAGCACCTCGAGCTGCTCGCGAAGGCCGAGGTGTACGACGTCCTTCGCCGCTGGCTTTAGCCGAGCTCGACGATCAAGATGTCCGGATCAGCGAACGTGCGCAGCGCCACCTCGGTGCCGCCGATGCCGCGACTGACGATCAGCGTACGGCCGCCACCCACGTCGTGGCGCCCGTGCGCGTAGCGGCGTGACAGCGGGCCCGGCACGAGAACAGGCACCTCGCCGGGCAACGCGATGTGACCGCCATGCGTGTGACCGCACAGCGCGAGATCGAACGGCTCGTCCCCAAGCTTCAGCATCACCTCGGGCGCGTGCGCCAGCACGACTCGCACGCGCTCATCGCTGCGCGGAAGCAACGGCAACGAGGGCGGCAATCCTGTCCACGGATCGTCGAGGCCAGGGCGACGTGCGCGAACGGCGCGGGCAGGCTCACGCACTCGTTGACCAGCACGCGTGCGCCGGCAGCCTCGAGCGCCCGCGCGATCGCCGCGTCATCGGCCCACAGGTCGTGATTGCCCATGACGGCGTGGATCCCGAGTGGCGCGCGGATCCGGCGCAGGCGTGCCGCGATCGCACCGATGTAGTCGGCGAACAGGAACACGTAGTCGCCGCCGAGCAATACGAGATCGGTGTCGGCCGCAGCGAGCTGCGCGAAGGCCTCGTCGAGTAGCGAGGGATGCGTCGTCGGACCTGCGTGCAGGTCTGAGATGAAGGCGATGCGCAGCGGACGCGCGCCGCTCGGCCAGCGTGGGACGGCGACGCGATGGTGGCGGACCTGGACACGGCGCTGCAGGCCCAGCGCGCGCACGAGCCGCGCCGGCCAGTGGCCGCGATACGCGTTGTGAAGCGTCCACTCGACGGCGTGGCGGCCCATCGAGTACTTGGCTCCGCGACCGCGCAATGGCACACGCGCATCTTACCTCTATGTTTATGGGCCGACCTCGACGGCAAACATGTAGCGGAACGTCGCGGCCGCATCCTGCGTGTAGACGTAGACACCGCCGGCGGTGGGACCGAGACCACCCGGCGCGGTCAGCGTCACGTCGGCCTGCCCGGTCTGTTTGAAGGTGCATGCGAGTGAGCCGACCGGGTTGGCGACGATCTGGAACGTCCCGCCGACGACCGAGCTGGTCCGTACGGCCGTCATCTCCTTCTGTCCACCCGACGACACCCACTTGGTGAATGCGCCGACGAATGGGACCGGACCCGGATCGTGCATCCCGGCGGCGCACGCGTAGTACTGATCCGGTGCATCCGAGCCGGTACTGACGCCCGCGACCTCGTCCTCGTCATCGCCCACGCTGTCGAACTTCATCTCGGTCATCACGAACGCGTGGTTGGCTGTCAGCGGCGGGCCAAACCCAGCTGGGCTGACCGTGACATCGGTCTGCGACATACCGCCTGCCGTTCGCGTCCACGTGCCCAGCGTTACCACCCAGCCGGCGATCTCGGCGTCATCTCGAAACGCGTTCCACACCACACGCTGATCGCCGCCGGTCTGCGGTCGCGGATCGCACGCGTCACCGACGAGATCTCCGTCGGTATCCACGGTCGCATTCGCGATGTGCGGGCAGAGGTCGCATTCGTCCCCTGGCCCGTCCATGTCGAAGTCTCGCTGCAACGCGTTTGCGATGTCGGCGCAGTTGTCGTCGTCATCGAGGACGCCGTCGCCGTCGCGATCGAGGGGCGCGAACGGAACGTCAACATCGGTGTCACGGTCATCGCCATTCGCGTCCAAACCGAGCCGGCCGGGCGTGAAGCTGCAGCCTGCAACGAGGGCAAGCAAGCCGGCAACGCGCATGCTGCGAGGATAGCGCCCATCGGAGCGGAGTACGCGGCCCGGACAGTATCCCGCGCTATTTGTGTGTGGTCGTACAACTTCTGCGAGGACGTCATCTCGCTCGCAGCCTCGACATCAAGGTGGTGAGGGTCAGCCACAACCGCTAGAGTTGCTTTCGACCCCATCGTGATCGACTCACTTCTCGGCACTCATGTCAGCTTGCGGATCCGACGGTTCGCAGCGCCCGGGGCATTCCTCGCCGTCGATGATCGCGACGAATCCGACGAGGCGGAGGTGATCCTGCTGCCCGATCGCGAGGTCCCGGCCGGCGCACAGATCGGCGACCGCGTGATGGTGTTCGTCTACCTCGACTCCGATGATCGCGTGATCGCGACGACCGGCGAGCCCAAGGTTTCCTTGGGCGAGGTGACGTTCCTCGAGATCGTCTCGGTGACGAGGATCGGTGCGTTCGCGGACTGGGGCCTCCCCAAGGAGCTGCTGATCCCCTACGCGGAGCAGTCGAAGGAGCTCCAGGTGGGGGAGCGCGAGCCGATCGGCCTGTACCTCGACAAGAGCGGCCGGCTCGCCGGTACCACGTTCGTCTCCGACATGCTGTCGCGCGTCCCGAACAACCTTGCTCGCGATGAATGGCTCGCCGGCGAGGCGTGGCGCAACGATCCAGACATCGGTCTGTTCGTGATCCTCGAGCGATCGTTCGTTGGCCTCGTCCCGGCGAGCGAGCCACATCGGATGCAGCGCGGCGAGGTCGGCAAGTTCCGGGTCGCGCACATCCTGGGTGACGGCAAGCTCGTGCTCTCACTGCGCCAGCACGCGCACAAGGAGCTGGAGACCGATGCCGCGACCATCCTCACCGTGCTGTCGCGCCCGGCCGCACCGCGGGTCAGCGATCGCTCAGACCCGGAGGTCATCCGCGAGCTGTTCGGGCTGAGCAAGAAGGCGTTCAAGCGCGCCGTCGGCAAGCTGCTCAAGGAGCGAACCGTGACGCTCGACGAGACCGGCAACGTCGTCGTGACCCGCTCTCGAACGTAGTTTCAGCACTGCCCGGGCACGGGACACGGGCTGCCGCGATACTGTATGAAGCCGCTGTGCTGACGTTCCTGCGCAACGCCGAGCTCTACACGCCCGCGTCGCACGGGCGGCGCGATCTCGTGGTCGGCGCGGGCCAGATCCTCGCGATCGGTGAGTCGCTGGCGCGGCCGCCCGGGGTCTACGTCACCGAGGACATCGACCTCGGCGGGGCCGTCGTGATTCCGGGCCTCATCGACGGCCACGTCCACGTGGGCGGCGGTGGCGGCGAGTCGGGGTTCGCCTCGCGGGTGCCGCCGATCACGATGGGTGATCTCGCGCGCGCCGGCGTGACGTCCGTCGTCGGCCTGCTCGGCACGGACAGCACGACGCGGACGATCGAGGACCTCGTGGCACGGACGCTCGGGCTTCGTGAAGAGGGCCTGTCGGCGTGGTGCTACACCGGCAGCTACCAGGTGCCCGTACGGACGCTCACGGGCAGCGTGCGCGATGACATCGTATTCATCGATCCGATCATCGGCGTCGGCGAGCTCGCGATCAGCGATCACCGCTCGTCGCAGCCCACGCTCGACGAGCTACTGCGCGTCGCCTCGGACTGCCACGTGGCGGGCCTGACCAGCGGCAAGGCCGGCATCGTGCATCTGCACCTCGGCGACGGGATGCGCGGCCTCGACCTCGTGCGCCGAGCGCTCGAGCTGGCGGAGCTACCGGCGCGCGTGTTTCAGCCAACGCACGTCAACCGCAACCGGCGCGTGTTCGACGAGGCCGTCGCACTCGCGACCCACCGAGGCGTCCCGATCGACGTGACAGCGTTCGACGGCAGCGACGACAGCTGGAGTGCGCCAGAGGCGATCGCGCGCTGCCTCGCCGCGCCAGGCTTCCCGGTCGAGCGCCTCACGTGCAGCTCGGATGGCGCCGGCTGCCTGCCCGTGTTCGATGCCGATGGCAGGCTCATCGAGATGGACGTTGGCCGCCCCGATACGCTGCTCGCCGCGCTGCGTGAGCTGTGTGCGACCGGGCTGCCGCTCGCCACGGTGGTTCCGGTGTTCACCGCGAACGTCGCCGCCCAGCTGCGTCTCGCGAAGAAGGGACGACTCGAGGTCGGGCGTGATGCGGATCTGGTGATCCTCGACGAGCGTTACAATGCGACCAGCGTGATGGCGGGCGGGCGATGGCTGATTCGTGATGGAGTCCAGATGAAGGCAGGCATGTTCGAAGGCGTACGGTCGTGAGTCCCGCACGCGTGGCACACGATGGCGACCGCGGCTGGATCGTCCCGATCGGCGGCGCCGAGGACAAGATGAGCGACGTCGGCATCCTTCGCCGATTCGCCGCGCTTGCCGGCGGAGCGAAGGCTCGCATCGCCATCATCCCGACGGCGTCGATGATGGGCGATACCGGCGCGCGATACGAATCGCTGTTTCGCGGGCTCGGCGTCGGGGCGGCTGAGTCCCTGCCCTACCTCGAGCGCGCAGACGCCAGTCGCACCGACTGGATGGGTGTGCTCAGCGCAGCGACCGGCATCTTCCTCACCGGCGGTAACCAGCTCCGGCTGTCGACGATCCTCGGCGGCACCGACGTCGCTCGGGCGATCCGGCGCCTCAACGCAGGTGGCGTTCACGTGGCAGGTACGAGTGCGGGCGCAGCGATCCTGTGCGAGCACATGATCGCGTTCGGCAAGGAGGGCAGCACCCCGCGGGCGGGCGGCGCATCGCTCGCACCGGGTTTCGGGATGACCAACCGCGTGATCATCGATCAGCACTTCCGCCAGCGTGACCGGCTCGGTCGATTGCTCGGTTCGTTGGCCTACAATCCGTTCGCGATCGGGCTCGGGCTCGACGAGGACACCGCGGCGTTCATCGACCCCGACGACACGATCGAGGTGGTCGGCTCCGGTGGCATCACCGTGGTCGACGTCTCGGGCCTCAAGCACTCATCGATGGCTCAGGCGTCCGAGTCTGATCCGATCTGCATGATCGGGGTGCAGCTGCACATTCTCACCGACGGCGCGTCCTACGACATGCGAACCCGCACGGCGCGCCCACCGCAAATCAGCAAGGAGACGACGTGAAGATCCTCGAGCGGCGCGTCTATCGCGGTCCGAACCAGTACGCACTGTTCCCGGTGATGCGACTCACCGTCGACCTCGGCGCACTCGAGAAGTGGCCGAGCGCAACCATCGACGGCTTCAATGCCGCGCTGCTCGCCGCGTTGCCCAGCCTCGACCAGCATTCGTGCTCGTACGGTGCGCCCGGCGGCTTCGTCCGCAGGCTCACCGAGGACAAGGGTACCTGGCTCGGGCACGTGCTCGAGCATGTCGCGATCGAGCTGGAGCAGCTCGCCGGCGCCAAGGTCACGTTCGGCAAGACCCGCTCGACCGGGACCGACGGGCAGTACCACGTGATCTACGAGTACGAGGAGGAGCGGGTCGGCGAGGCCGCCGCTGACCTCGCGCACCGGCTGATCGACTCGCTGTTGCCCGCAGATCTCCGCTCGTCCACCGAGCCGTTCGTGTTTCAGAGCGAGCTCGAGGATCTGATCTCCCTGGCACAGCGCCGGCAGCTCGGCCCCTCGACGATGTCACTGGTGCGGGCCGCCGAGGCGCGCGACATCCCATGGCTGCGACTCAACGACTACTCGCTCGTCCAGTTTGGCCACGGCAAGTACCAGAAGCGCATCCAGGCCACGGTCACCAGCGAGACCCGGTCCATCGCGGTCTCGATCGCGTCGGACAAGGAAGAGACCAATCGCATCCTTGGCGATCTCGGGCTACCGGTGCCGCAGCAACGGCTCGCACGGTCGGCCGAGGAGGCGGTGCGCGCAGCCAGTCGGCTCGGCTATCCCGTCGTCGTCAAGCCGCTCGATGCCAACCACGGCCGTGGCGTGTCGATCAACCTCACGACCAACGACGAGGTGCGCGTCGCGTTCGACCAGGCGCGAGAGCACGCTCGCACGATCGTGATCGAGAGCTACCTCGCCGGTTTCGATCACCGCATGCTCGTGATCGGTGGCCAGCTGATCGCGGTCGCCAAGCGCGTGCCGGGCCATGTGATCGGCGACGGTACCCATACGATCACCGAGCTCGTCGAGATCGTGAACTCGGATCCGCGGCGTGGCATCGGGCACGAAAAAGTCCTGACCCGCCTCGAGATCGATCACCAGGCGCAGCGCCTGATGGCACAAGGCGGCATCACGGAGGCCACCGTGCTGGCTGCCGGCGAGCAGTTCTTCCTGCGCTCGACCGGTAACCTGTCGACCGGCGGCACCGCGATCGATCTGACCGACGTCGTCCATCCCGACAATCGCGAGATGGCGGTCCGCGCAGCGAAGGCGATTGGCCTCGACGTTGCTGGGATCGACTTCATCACCGTCGACATCAGCCGGTCGTATCGCGACGTCGGCGGCGGCATCTGTGAGCTCAATGCCGCGCCCGGCTTCCGCATGCACGTCGCGCCGACGGAAGGCAAGCCTCGCGATGCCGGTGGGCCCGTGATCGACATGCTGTTTCCGCCCGGCACGCCGTCGCGAATTCCGATCGCCTCGATCACCGGCACCAACGGCAAGACCACGACCTCGCGCATGCTCGCGCACATCCACAAGATGGATGGCCGTAAGGTCGGGCTCGCGACGACCGACGGTGTCTACATCGATGGCGAGCGCACGGTCGTCGGCGACCTCACCGGGCCGCGGGCTGCACAGATGGTGCTGCGCGATCCCGAGGTGGATCTCGCCGTGCTCGAGACCGCGCGCGGCGGCCTGGTCCGGGCGGGCATGGGCTACCGCACGTGCAACGTCGGCGCGGTGCTCAACGTCACCGAGGATCATCTCGGGATGCGCGGCGTCGACACGCTCGAGCAGCTCGCGGAGATCAAGCGGGTGGTGATCGAGGTCGCGCGCGACTGCGCCGTGCTCAACGCCGATGACGAGCGGTGCTTGCGGATGGCCGACCACACGAAGGCGACGCGGATCGCGTACGTCACGATGAACCCGCGCCACGAGCTGGTTCGTCAGCACATCGCGGCCGGCGGTATCGCAGCCGTTCTCGAGGAGCACATCCGCGGTCACATGATCACGCTCTACGACGCTGGCACGCACCTGCCGCTGTTGTGGACACACCTGATCCCCGCGACGCTCGAGGGGCGCGCGATGCACAACGTGCAGAACGCGATGTTCGCGGCAACGATCGCGCATGCAATGGGCGTCAAGCACGAGAACATCCGCCAGGGGCTACGCACGTTCGATACGACGTTCTTCCAGGCGCCGGGCCGGCTCAACGTCTACGACAAGCTGCCGTTCAAGGTCATCCTCGACTACGGCCACAACCCGGCCGCGATGAAGGCGATGGCCGACCTCGTGCGCCGGCTCGACGTCAGCGGGCGCAGGATCGGCGTGATCTCGGCGCCCGGCGATCGCCGCGACGAGGACATCATCGAGATCGCGCGGCAGGCAGGCGGTGCCTTCGACCATCTGATCCTGCGCAGCGACAACGATCTGCGGGGTCGCAAGCCAGACGCTGTGCCGAGGCTGCTCGCGAGTGCGTTGCTCGAGGCTGGCGTGCCCGCGTCGCGGTTCGAGATCGTCGTGGACGAGGCAGCGGCCGTAGATGCCGCGCTCGCACAGGGCCGCCCGGGTGATCTGCTCGTGATCTTCGGCGACAACCTGACGCGGACGTGGAAGCAGATCATCTACTTCAACGCGGGCGAGGCCGCGGATTCGCTCGTGACGCCGCCGGTCGACGATCACTCCCCGGTGTTGGTGCCGGCGCACGCGACCGACGGCGAGATCGCGACATCCGGGCTGACGCTGATCGCCGACGAGCGCGGCGTTCGGCTCGCCCGCGAAACTGAAGACTGATCGATGCGGATCGTCGATTCGCGCCGGGTGACGGGATCCAACCTCGCCACGCGCTCGTCCGGTGTCGTGATCGATGCGCTGGACGTCGACGATCGGATCGTGGCGGCCTGGCGGGCTGCGATCACACGGGTCTTGCCGTGGCCAGGCGAGCTCCATGTTCGCCAGTTCAGCGGCGGCGTGTCGCTGTTCGTCTCGGGTCCGGTCGAGGTCCTGATGCCGCTGACCGAGCTCAACGAGTGGGCGCTCGCGGCCGCGGAGGCCGAGGTCGCGGGTGGCGAGCTGCCCGCGCTCGATCCGGACATCCTCGCGCGCATCGACGCCGCGCGCGTTCCGGGGCTCACCGAGCTGACGAGCGCCGCCCGTAAGCACGGGCTGCCCGTGCTCGTCGACGACGAGGCGATCAGCGTGGGCGTCGGCACGCGCCAGCTGTGGTTCTCGCGGCTCGGGCCGCTGCCATCACTGGACGAGATCGACTGGTCGCGGCTCCATCGGATCCCGATTGGCCTCGTGACCGGAACCAACGGCAAGACCACGACCACACGCCTCGTCGCGCGAATGGTGCGCGCTGCCGGGCTCGTCCCTGGCATCACGTCCTCCGACGGCGTCGCGATCGACGAGGTGCTGATCCACGCCGGAGACTTCAGCGGGCCCGAGGGGTCGCGCATCGTGCTTCGCGATCCGCGCGTCGAGATCGCGATCCTGGAGACCGCGCGCGGCGGCATCCTGCGGCGCGGACTGACCGTCGAGCGCTGCGATGCGGCGGTGATCACGAATGTCAGCGCTGACCATCTCGGTGACTACGGCGTCGATGACGTCATGACAATGGCTCGCGTCAAGGCCGTGGTCGGTCGCGATGCACGCACCGTGATCCTCAACGCTGACGATCCGTCGCTGGTCGCGATCGCACCTGCGTTCGAGGGGAACGTCGTGTGGTTCGCGCGCGAGCCTCGTGCCGGCATCGACTGGACGGTACGAGACGGTCAGCTCGTCCACCACGATCGAGCGCTGATCGCCGTCAACGACATCCCGATCACGTTCGGCGGTCGCGCGACCTACAACCTCGAGAACGCGCTCGCCGCGGCTGCGCTCGCGCACGCACTCGGGATCCCGGATGCTGCCATCGTCCAGGGCCTGCGCGAGTTCACGTCATCGCGCGCGGACAATCCCGGACGCGGCAATCTCGCCGAGGTCGCAGGCGTGACCTTGGTCCTCGACTTCGGCCACAACCCCGCCGCGATCCGCGCCGTCGTCGGCTTCGCGCGTGCGCTACTCGCCGAGCGGGGGCACGGTGCGCTGCACGTCACGATCGGCATGCCCGGCGACCGGCTCGACGCGGAGCTCCATGAGGTTGCGGGTGCGATCGCGGCCGGCGAGCCAGCGCAGGTCATCGTGCGCGAGCTCCCCGCCGAGCTGTTGCGCGGGCGCGAACCCGGCGCCGTCCCCGCGCTGCTGGCAGCAGGGCTCCTCGATCACGGGGTCTCGACGATCGAGATCGCAGATACCGAGCTCGACGCTGTGAAGAGCGCGCTTGCCGGTGCGACCGCCGGTGACGTCGTGCTCGTGCTCACGCACCTCGACCCCGCGGTGGACGCGCTGGTCACGCGTGAACAGCAACGCTGAACATTGGCCCGTCAGAGCTCTCGCATACAGTGCAGGTGATGGCCGCGCCCGAGCTCCGCGCATATCAGCGGGAGGCGATCGATGCCGTGATCGCAGCGCGGCGAAACGGCACGCGACGGATGGTCGTGTGCCTGCCGACGGGCGCGGGCAAGACGGTGATCTTCTCGCACCTCGCGCGGCTCGCGACGCGGCAGGTCCTCGTGCTCGCACATCGCGAGGAGCTGCTCGCCCAGGCCATCGACAAGCTGTCACGCGCGCTCGAGGGGACACGCGTCGTCGGGCTCGAGCGCGGGACCTCACGCGCGCCGGCGGACGCCAAAGTACTCGTCGCATCCCTGCGCTCGCTGCATCCCGATCGCATCGGTCAGGTGCTCGCCGGCCGCGACCTCGGACTCATCATCTACGACGAGTGCCACCACGCACCGGCCGAGGACAACATGCGGGTGCTTCGCACGATCGGCGTGTTCGAGCCCGACTGGCCCGGCACGCTGCTCGGCTTCACCGCGACCACATCGCGCGGCGACGGCAAGGGGCTCGACGAGGTGTTCGAGCGCATCGTGTACTCGCGCACCCTGCCCGACCTGATCGATGCGGGGTTCCTGGCGCCGCTCAAGGGATATCGCATCGCAACCGCGGCGGACCTGACGCGACTGTCGTCGAGCGGCGCGGATTTCGACGAGGTGGAGCTCGCGGAGGCGGTCGACATCCAGGAGCGCAATGCGCTCGTCGCGCGATCGATCCAGGAGCTCGCCCGCGACCGGCGCACGATCGCGTTCTGCGTGACCGTGAACCATGCACGCAACCTGGCGCGCGCGCTCAACCACATTGGCGTGCCGGCCGGCATCGTGCACGGCGAGATGGCGGCGGCGGATCGGGCGCGTGTGCTCGCGGAGTTCCGCGAGGGCCGCATCCAGGTGCTCGCGAATGTCGCGGTGTTGACCGAAGGGTTCGATGACCCGGGGGTGTCCTGCATTGCGATGGCGCGACCGACGCGGTCGGAGGGGATGTACGCGCAGTGTGTGGGGCGCGGCACGCGGCTGGCCGAGGGCAAACAGGACTGTTTGATCCTCGACTTCGTCGACGTCTCGGAACTGAGCCTGTGCACGCTGCCGACGCTGTTCGGCTGTCCGCGCGACTTCGACTTCGCCGGCCAGGATGCACGTGAGGGCACAGCGCAGTGGCTGCAGATCCAGCTCGACTATCCCGCACTCGAGCTCGAGGCCGCCGGTCTGACGCTGCGCGAGATCCAGGATCGCGCGGCTGCATTCGACCCGCTCACACTCGAGCTCGATCACGACGTCCGTGCCATCTCGGCGAACGCGTGGTTCTCGCTCGGGCGTCACGGTGTCGGGCTCCACTATGCGCGCGCGACGAACGTGATCAGTAGCGTGACGGTGCTGGCGCGTGGTGCACGCGGTAGGCGCTGGGAGGTCGCGATCGATGGCCGCGTGCATGAGCGCTTCTCGACGCTCGAAGATGCCGTCGAGGCGGTCGACCACGAGATCGAGCAGCGCGGCCGCGCGGCTCATGCGTCTGCACGGCACGACGCGCCATGGCGGCACGAGCCTGCACGTCAGGAGATCCTCGCTCGGCTCCGCGCACGACAACCGATCACGACGCACGCCGAGGCGTTACGTTTGGCCGTGTGGGAAGCCGTGACGCGGCGTTGAGCCGCTGAACCAGTAGATTTCGCACATATGCCAATCTTGCGCGGCCGTGAGCGGAACACGAAAGCCTCACTCGTCCTGCTAGGTCATCATGTACTCAGATGAGGCTGTCCGAATTCATCTCAAAGTCGTCCCGCCGGATCATCTCGGAATGGGAAGTATTCGCGCGCAGCTGCACCCCTGCGGCCACCTCGATGGATATCGAGGAGCGTCGCGATCACATCGCGCAAATGCTGAAGACGATCGCGAGAGATCTCGAGACTCCGCAAACCAAGCAGGAACAGAGCGAGAAATCGGTCGGCAACGACGATGCGCATGTGAACAGCGACACGCCCGCGAACTCGCACGGGATGGATCGAGCCGCGAGCGGGTTCACCCCGTGCAAATGGTCTCCGAATTCCGAGCCCTGCGCGCGAGCATCCTGCGTTTGTGGGCCGAAGCGCAGAGCGAGTTTAGCCGCGAAAGCGTCGAGGAGATCACGCGCTTCAACGAGTCCGTCGATCAGCTGCTCGCAGAGTCGATGACGAAGTACGTGAAGGACGTCGATCGGGTCAAAGACCTATTCATCGGTGTGATTGGCCACGATCTACGCAACCCGCTCGGGGCGATGATGATGTCGGCGACGATGCTGATGACCAAGGAGGGACCGGGGTGGCAGCATGCGAAGACTGCGGCCCGGATTCTGAGGAGCGGCGCGCGCATGGATCTCTTGATCGGTGATCTGCTGGACTTCACACGCTCGCGACTGGGCGCGGGGATTCCGATCGTCCGCGCCGACGTGGACCTGGAGGCGACGTGCCGAGACACCGTCGACGAGATCGCGGCATTTCACCCGACCAGGACAGTGAGCTTCTCGTCGACCGGCGCTGTATGTGGCCTCTGGGATGGTGCGCGCATCTCGCAGGCGTTGTCCAACCTGGTCGGCAATGCCGTCCAGCACGGGGCGCGGGACCGCCCCATCGAAGTCGAGCTACGCGGCGAGCCGGATCGAGTCGTGCTGAGCGTTCATAACGAGGGCCAGCTGATCCCGCAGCACCAACTGCAGGGCATTTTCGACCCGTTCCGTCAGCTCGGTGCCGATGACTCGAAGGCGAGTCGGTCCAGCATCGGCTTGGGGCTCTACATCGTCCAAGCCATCATGATGGCGCACGGTGGCACGATCGATGTCGAGTCGACGGAGACCGGCACAACCTTCACGCTGCGTTTCCCTCGCCGCGCGATCAACGCAGCGACGTAACGCCACAGGCGTGCCGGAACGTCACGGCGGTGCCGGTTTCCATTCGCTATTCCGTCGTGCGAAGACCGCGCGCTCGGTGGTATCGAGCGCGAACAGATGGAGCCACTCGTTGTCGACGAGCTCGCGCACCTTCGGGTGCCTCTCGAGGATGCGATCGATCGCAGGACGAGACGCTTCGATGAACACCGCGATCCGGAGTGGCGCGTGCATCCACTTCTCACCATCGTTCAGCGACTGGAACGAGAGGCCGATCCGCAGGTCGCCGCCGTTGCCCTCGAAGACGCCGAGATGCCCCCCCACGACGTTGTGGAGCACCTTGTTGCCGCTGCCGTAGCTGAAGTTGTCGACGGTGGATGCGTCGTACTGAAAGTTGATCCAGTGTGCCACGACCATCGGCCCCGTCATGATTGCCTCGAGGACCGTGTGCTCCGTGTCGTCCTCGAAGCGATAGTCGTGAAGGAACGCGCGCCCTTCGAAGTCGATGTGCCGGCTGCGCTCGCGAGGAGCCACGATGAACGCCGCGTTGTTGGCGAGCCCCCACTCGGGACGCACTTCAGCCCAGTTCCTCGCGCGCTTGATGACTGCCTCGCGCAGCTTCGCATCCCCGAGATCGCCCAGGCCAAGCCGCGGCGCCCGTGCGCGCCTCGTTGCAAAGCTCGCGCGACCGAGCGCATCGCGCACACTGGCGAGGTCGGCCTCGTGTGCAGCGCCAGCACCATCACCGAACAAGGTCACCTCGTCGGTCGTCGTGTTGTGAAGCGCACCGACGAAGAGCGTGGCCGTCGGAATCTCGATTCCACGCGCGACGAGTCCGGTGCGAATCTCTGCGTCGTTGAGGAGAGCCGCCGCAGCCCGCGCGTTCACGTGCCCCGGTTGACCGTTGCACGCGCCGCAATCGAGACCCGCGGCATGCGGGTTGTTCTTGGACTCGCTTCCGTGACCCACGAGCAACACGATTCGCGCGAAGTCCCGTGTGAGGCCCATCGCTCGAAGTAGGCCCGCGGCGATCTCACAGCGGACTTCGGCCGTGACGGGCTGACCGTCCACGGTGCTCGTGAGCCGCGGCATGCGTGTCTTGTCCTCGCTCTCGCTCAGGCCGGCGCGATCGGGGTGCTCCGCCGGATGCTTGCCCGCGCGGAAGGCGTCCTGGAACAGGTAGCGCGCGAAGAACAGTCCGACGGCATCGACGTACGAGAAGCTCGATAGCGAGCTCGACTTGAACGCCTTCCAGGCATAGGACCCTTCGAGGCGCGCTCGGCGCTTGGCCTGGAGCTTGGACGGCACGCCCGTGTCCGTGACGCGATACTTGGGAACCAACAGGCCGGGGAGCTGCGGGCGCGCCTCGTCCGAGGCGAGCTGCGCGTATTCGATGGGCAGCCCGAAGAAGCCGGCCACGCCCAGCGTCTGGATGCTTTCGCCTTGCGCTTCGAGGGCCCGCCGAAATATCTCGGAGCGCACGTCGATGCAGAATGCGGCCTGTAGCTTCGGCGCTACGGGCCGCTTGGCGTCGAAGCCCTGGGTCAGCTTCGGCCGTAACGGTGACAGCCACGCAATCTCCACCGCCCGCTGCAGGATCCAGTCGTCCGCGCGGACCAATCGCGCCGCGCGATCGATCGCTGGCCAGCTGGTCATGGCGAGACGCCACTCGGCGCGGATCGTCTCGTCGCCCGCGTAGAACAGGATCCATTCCCACGCGAGGCGAATCGCCAGGAGCTCGTGCAAGTGAACGTCGTCGCCGCCGGAGAGGCGCGCTGTCCAGCGGAGGTACGCGCACCACGATGCCCACCCGTTCACATCCAGCAGGAGCGCGGAGAAATAGCGCTCGCGCTCGGCGACCGGCACGCCGAGGTCGGTGCAGGCATTGGCGATCATCTCGTCCGCGGTGCGCGGAAGCTTCTCCACGGTCGCTCGATACCCGTCGAGGTCCATGAAGAGAAACGGCGCGTGATCGGTCCTGGCCTGGCTTCGCCAGCTCGCGTAGAAGCCGGCCTTCCTCGCCCCGCTCATCTGCGCCTGACCGTCGCCAAAATACACAGCGCAAAACCGACTCACCCGATCCATCACGAACTCGGGCCACGTGACCTCGTGCTCGCGATGACTGAGCGCCTCCATCGTGGAGACGACGAGCGGCCGCTCGGCCGGTGTCGGCTCGCCGCTCCAGAACAGTGCGGTGAGCTCGTCCTCGGTCACGACGGATCCAAGCTCCGTGATTGCTTCGCGTAGGTGCTCGGAGCGCAGTCGCCCGGCGCGCCACTCCTGCGCGTACCACTGGCGCGGCATGAGTAGACGCGCGCCCGAGAGTGATGCGAGCTCCCCCGCGACATCCTTGAGGGGTCTGTGAGTCAGCGGCCAGAACGGATTCAGCGCGATGAATCGATCGAGCGGCCAGGTCGGTGCGATGCGCGCGCACGCACGCTCGGCGATCTCTTTGAGCTCGGCTTCGGTCATTGGAGCCCCGGGGGGAACAAGCGAAACGTGAATCGCATGAACCAGTCATCGATGTAGAGGCCGCTGAGGAGATGCGGATAGAGCCAGTTCGCGAACCAGCCGTTCGGACGGATCTGCAGGATCGTCTGGATGACAAACAGGAACACCAGACCGTAGATGACGATCGACCACAGGAGCTCCGACGAGCCTGCGCCGGTATTGATCCAGGGAGCGAGAAAGCTGAACAGAACGTGCCACCCGAAGTACGAGATCGAAGCTCCGATGATCAGCAGCAGCGACGGCACGATCACGCGCCAGCTCGCAGCGAGCGCTCGCGAGATCATGGGCGCAAAGCTCAACGCCAGCACCAACGCGAACGATCGAGTGGTGCTCGACACGTCGGGCAGTGGAATCCCGGTCTCCACGTAGAGCGGCACGATGGCCACGGACACGATGAGCGCGCCGGCGAGCAGATGCCAGATCCGCACCCGATGGTGGTGGACGATGTGGCTGGCGCGCCACTGCAGCACGACCGAGCCCGAGCTCAAGAACGTGTGTGCCTTGTAGAGCGAGTGCGCGAGCAGGTGCATCAGGGCCAGATCCCACGCTCCGAGCCCGCATTGCACGAGCATGAAGCCCATCTGCCCGATCGTGGACCACGCGAGGACGCCTTTGATGGCGGGTCGAGTGGTCATCACGAGCGACGCCACGATGGTCGTGAGGAGCCCGACGCCGACGAGGATGCCTTGCGCGATCGCCGCATGAGCCATGAGGGGGGCGAGACGGATCATGACGAAGCCGCCGATGTTGACGACGCCCGCGTGGAGGAGCGCGGACACCGGCGTCGGCGCCTCCATCACGCGCAGCATCCAGCCATGAAACGGCAGCTGCGCGGTCTTGAGCAGCACGCCGAGGACGAGGAGGACCGTCGCGACGTGAAGCGGGGTCGAGAGCTCGCCGTGGGTCTGGGCATACGCGCTCACGACGTCGATCCGCAGCGATCCGACCTCGGTCCCGATGATCACGAGCGACGAGACGAAGCACGCATCCGCGAGGCGACAGAGCAGAAACTTCTTGTGCGCGACGACGATCGCCTGGCGTCGCGTTCGATAGAACGTGAGGAGCTGATGTAGACCCACGTCCGTCGCAAACCAGGCCACCATGAGCACGGCGAGGTGATTCGAGGTCACGAGCACGCTCACGGACGCGACGGTCAGCAAGAGCGATCGCGCGTAGCGATCGAGCTCGCGCTCTCCGGCGAGATACGACCGCGAAAAGCGGACGACGACGAGGGCGAGCGTGGAGACCAAGACAAACATGGCGCTCGAAACGAGGTCGAGCTGCACCACGTCGTTCATCACCGCCCCCGGCCTGATGGTGCGTGGGTCGTAGCCCAGGTAGGAGAGCACCCCGCGAAGGATGACGGCGAGATACGTGAGCCCCATGGTCATGACCGTCACGACGAACGCGACCCTCAATTGACCAGAGCGTCGTCGCGAAATCAGAAACGCGGCCACGAACAGGCACGCCGGAACCAGCGAGGCGAGAACGAGCGGCAGGAAGGCAAGCAGATCATCGCTCGTCATGCGTCGAACCGTTCTGCAGCGGCCTGGCCACGCAGTCCGCAGGTAGACGGCCAGGCCGTACGTCGTCGTCGCACCGTGGACATCTTAGAGCCGCGCAGGTCGCAACGGAACCGTTCCGCCACCAACTCGGCGAGGCGGATCCGCGCTGTGAAGGCGATTTGCTGGCGCTCAGCGCTTGCGCTGCGGTGCACGTTCTCTGCTCACGCCGTCGCTAACCGACGCTACGGAAGGGAACGAGACCGCGGTGCGTTACGCTATGGCATGCGCATCGTATGGATCGGATGTCTCGTTCTCGCGATGAGTGGTGCCGTGCGCGCCGAGGTGGTCAGGAAGCCCGACAAAGACTTCTGGAAGATCCTCGTCACCCCGAAGGCCAAGTGGATCCTCTTCGAGAGCGACGACACCGCACGCAAGGGCGCGACGATCACCGTCGAGACCTACGACGTCCGCACGCTCGGCAAGGCCCAGGTCGCGCGCCTGCGCTGGACCCACAAGGTCGACAAGAGCGAGAGCAGCACGATCGGCGGCGGCGTCCTGCAGCCGACGCAGGTCGCGGTGACGCGCGAGGGGTTGTACCTGCTCGATGCCGACATGGACGACGCTGCCGTCACCGTGGCGCTCAAGAAGAAGCCCTCGCGCTCGGCGCCGCCCAAGCCGTACAAGGGGACCAAGAAGAATGGCGGGCGCTATCTCACGGTCCACGGCGGCGAGGTCTGCATGGGCTGGGCGAAGCTCGCCGAGGACGGCCCGTGCGAAGACGTGTGCGAGAACGAGGTCTGCTTCGACGCCACCCGCGGCGTCACGAGCATCTCTGGATTCGACGCGCCGGGCGGGATGCTCTGGAACCAGTGACCTGGCGCTATCGTTCGCCTGTGATCCCTTGAACAAAGCGCTGCAGCGCCTCCCAGTAGAGCGGCGACAGCGAGACATCGTTGTGCCCGTGATCCGGAATCACGACGAGCTCCTTGTCACTCGCGCCGGCGGCCGCATGCGCACGCCTCGCTTCGGCCGGGACAATCATCGTGTCGTCGCCACCGTGAAGCACGAGTAGCGGAAGCCGACCCTTTGCGAGCTTGCGCTCGGCGTCAAACGCGGTCCGGTCCGCCGGCGCCAGCTCGGCCGGCGCCTTCATACCGCGCCTCCGAATGAGCGCGCCGAGATCGACGAAGCCACTCTCGATCACGAAGCCGATCACGCCATCGGGCGACTTCGCGTAGAGCTCCGCAGCACACGCACTGCCAAGCGAGCGGCCCATGACGATCACCGGCGTTGCGACAGCGTGAACGGCTGCGAGCACGCGGTGCGCATCGGCCAGTGCGTTGCGCAGCGTGGGTGTGCCCGTGCTGCGCCCGTAGCCGCGATAGTCCATCACGGCGAGGTTTGCGCCGGACTTCGCGAACAGCGGCGCCTGGTCGTTGTAATCGGACACCACTTCGCCGTTGCCGTGAAACAGCAACACCGTGGGTAGCCCTGCGCTCGCGCGGTAACAGCGAACGTGCAAGGTCTCGTCGCCCTCGACATCGAGCTCGCGCGCACCGTCGGGGGGTGGCGTGCGGTCGTCGCGCGGGAAGAACAGCCGCTCGTTGAAGTCGGCAGAATCGAACAGAGACATCATCGCCAGGAGCGCCGGAAGCGGCGCCCGAGTCTAACGCACAGCGAGTTAGCTGGGCGTCGGCTCGACCGCAGTCTCGACCTCGGGCGCCGCAATCTCAACCGCGGGCGCCATGGGAGCCGAGCGCTCGCCGAGATGCTTCGTGCGCTCGAGCCAGCGATTCATGTCGACCATGACGACCGCGGGTACTGCCGTCAGATCGCCGCTGAGCATCTGCGTGATCAACGCGAGCGCAGCCTCGATGTCGGCGCGGGTACCGCTGTCTTGCGGGTCAAGCCCGACGAGCAACGCTTCGAGCTCGACCTTTCGCTCCATGACCCGCGCGACCATCGGTTGACCCGCTGACGCGTCGACACTGTTGACGTGGCGAGCCTCCGGCTGGACGTCGGTGGCGGGGCTCGGAGTCTCGGTGTCGGTCGCTGGATTCGTCATCCTGGGGCTGTACGCACGATGCGTGCCGTCGTTGGCCGTCGTCCCCGACGCGAAAACTGTGTCTCTAGGCACGATCGGTGGGGGCGAATTCGCCCCTCGGGCGCTCGGCGGCCCGATCCTGTCCATGGTCCGGGATCACCACGATCTCCCGCTACGTCGTGATGCCCGCTTCCCAGCGCTCGTAGCGACCACCGTGCGCGGTTGCAGCATCGGCGAGCGCCATCACCACCTCGTGAATGTGTTCCAGCTCGATCGGATCGAGACGATGCACGCGCACGGTGAGCTCCTCGGTGCGATCGAGGGCAAACCCAAGCGCGGTGGCGGCAGAGACGAACGCTTCGCTCGCCGCGACCGTCGGGAACGCGAGCTGGTGATCGACACGACGCGGGGTCGTGAGTCGATCGCCCTGCTCGCTCAGGATCTCGACCATGCGGCGGTCATCCATCCACTGGCGGCGCTCGGCATCGGGGAGCAGGAGATCCCGATAGTAGCTCCAGCTCACGTCGTGTTCGCTGCGCACCTCGATCGTGCGGTCGCCCGCGCGGTCGGTCGCGATGCCGCGAAGCGCGTCGGCGTGCCCCGCCGGACCGTAGAGCACCGTCTCCCAGATCCCGCGCGTGCGTAGCCGGCCGACATAAGCGATCGCGTCAGCGGCGACACCCGTGATGACGGCCTCCTCGACAAGGTTGATCGCTGCGGCTTCATCCGCTGTGCCAATCCCGTGCTCGCCTCGCTCGCGCATGTGAATGGCGACGGTGTAGCGGGTATCGAGCTTCGGGTCGGGTTCGCTCTCGAACCGCAAGTTCACGTAGATCGAGGCGGGCGCACCATCGACGAGGCATGGATAGAACTCGTACGCGTCTTCCGCATCCATGCCCCTGTTTAGCTCAACTCAGTCCAGCACGGTCGTGATCTCCGGGCCATGCGGGCCGATCAGGACCGTGTGCTCGAACTGCGCCGACAGCGCACCATCGGCGGTGCGCACCGTCCAGCCGTCGGCGTCGGTCCGGATCGCCGACGTGCCGGCATTGATCATCGGCTCGACCGTGAACGCCATGCCCTCGCGAAGGCGATGTCCGGACTTCGGACGTCCGATGTGCGAGACGTGCGGATCCATGTGCATCGCACGGCCGATCCCGTGGCCACCGTAGGCCTCGACGATACTGCCGGCGTCGCCGACGTGGCGCACGATCGCTGCGCCGATTTCGCCGAGCCGCGCGCCCGGCACTGCCGCAGCAATGCCCGCGTCACGCGCGCCGCGGGCGAGCTGGACGAGGGCGACCGTGGCCGGGTCGGCGTCGCCAATCACGAACGTGGCCGAGGTGTCGCCGTGGTAGCCGTCGAGCTCGGTGGTGACGTCGACATTGACGATGTCGCCGTCCGCCAGCTTCACATGCGGGCTCGGTACGCCGTGGCACACGACGTCGTTGCGACTCACGCAGACCGCGGCGGGGAAGCCGTGGTAGCCGAGCTGCGAGGGCCGGCCGCCCTGCGCGTCGGTATGCGCGCGCACCAGGCGATCGATCTCGGCCGTCGTCATCCCGGGCGCAAGCCGTGCGCCGACGTACGCCAGGGTGGCCGCGGCTGCGCGACCGGCACGCCGCATGCGATCGAGCTCGACGGGCGACAGGATCGTGATGGCCATGCGTGCACCGTGTCGTCGAAGAATGTCGCAGTCCAATACCTTTTCGGTCTCGATGCCGGCCGCCATCTCGGGCAAGATCACGGCATGAGCTTGCAGCAGTTGCAGTACTTCGTCGCCGTGGCGGAAGAAGAGCACGTCACGCGCGCGGCCGAGCGGCTCCGCATCTCGCAGCCGCCGCTGAGCCGCCAGATCCAGGCGCTCGAGGACGAGCTCGGCCAGCCGCTGTTCGAACGCCGCGGCCGCGGCATCGTGCTCACCGAGTTCGGCCGCTACTTCGCGACCAAGGCCACCGCGATCCTCGGCCACGTCGAGAGCGTGCTCGCCGACAGCAAACGCTGGTCGACCTAACCGTCAGCGGCCGCCGCAGCGCGCAGCTTCTGGATCGTCGCCGCAGCCTTCTCCGAATCGGCCTGCGCGAGTGCCGCGAGCAGCAACGGCTCTCGGTCGGCAGGGGCGAGATGCACGGCAAGGTCCGCGAGCAGCCGGTGGTTGCCCTGATGCGCCCGCCATCCGCGTGCGAACAGCGCCTCCGCGATCCCGGCGAGTGCCCGCGCATCATCGGGCGCGAGGTTGCCGCGCGACAGCCGCTGCACTTCGTTGCCGACGTCGAGCAACATCGCCCGCATCTCGCTCATCTCAGCAGACGCGACGTGCACGTGGTCCTCGGCCGTCGAGAGCAGCAGCGACTCGGGCCGGATCGCGTCGTCGACGAGCTGATCGAGCCAGCGCCAGAGCAGTTGCGTCTGTTCCTCCAGCGTTCCTTCGAACGGCACGACCTCGACGTGCGCGACATCGGGATCCGGTCCCGGATCGGGCGGCACGAAGCTCGTCGCAAACGTCGGTCGCTGGGCTGCACCGAGGACGTTCGCGATGCGCTTGTAGATCTGCTGGAAGTTGGGGTCCTTGAGGCTGTAGCCGAGGAACAGAAACGACTGATTCAGCAGCAGACCCGCAAGCAGCAGGTCGAACGCCGGACGCTCCTGGAAGAAGTCGTCGTAGTCGCGCTGGCTGACGACGACATCATCGCCGTCCTCGGCATCGCCGTGGAACTTGACGATGTTCACGCGCTCGAGGCCCGATGTCTGAGGCACGTGCTCGGCGCGCGTCACCTTGTGGCCCTGTTGCCGGCATGCCTCGATGGTGTCCTCGAGCAAGTGATCGTAGTTCGTCGTGATCACGTTACGTGACCGCACGCCCGCCAGCAGGTAATGCGCCAGGGTCGGAAGCGTGCGATTGGCGGCGCCGAACAGGCCGCGCACGACCTCACGGAGGGGGACGAGGTTCATCTCGACGGTCCGGTCACGATAGAGCTGCGCGATGCGAAGGTGCTCGGTGACGCTACTCGACGGCGTCGGCGCGTGCTCCGTGATGCGAAGTCGAAGCTGCTCGATGAGACCCGCCCAGCTCGGCATGCCTGCGCCGGCCGAGACACCGGCACCCACGAACAACGCACACTCGCGCCGCCGTACCGCGTCGACCAGCCGTGGATCCGGACGTGCGAGTCCGGCAAACAGCCCCGGCACCTTCGCGCGGCGTGCCTCGCGATAGACCTCGTGGTCGGCCGGATGGAACAGCACGAAGCCGACGTCGACCCCGGGCAGCGCCTCGATCGTGTCGGCCGCCGCGCCAACCTGCGCACGAGCGAGGTCGGCACGCATGCGGCCGCCGCCACCCGAGCCGGTCAGAAACGACGGCAGCAAGATCAGCAGCCGCTTGCTCGGCTTGTCGCGGCGCAGGTTCTCGACGGCGCACTGGATCGCGTTGCGAACGATCTGCTGGGAGCGTTCGATCGGATGCGCCGACATCTGGCCCGTCGTGAACGAGACCACGATCCCCCGACCCGCGGGTCGAGCGAGCCAGTGCACGTCACCGACGTTCCAGTCGCGCAGGTCCTTGAGCTTCTTGAACTCGGTGCTGAAACCGTCGAGCGCTGCAAACGAGGCGTACATCTTGCCGTCGCCCTCGAGGTAGATGCTCGACGAGTAGCCAATCGCGTCGGCCTGGCACTTCGTGATGTCGCCCTGAATCACGTAGACGTGTCCGCGCATGATGGGCCGAGAGTACTCACGAATCTGGAGTCGCGCTGCGGCGGAACCCCGAGACGACCGGCGCATGTCGGCGCTACCGGGGCTTCACGTGGTTTGCACGATTCACTCCTCGACGACGTGGCGCACCCAATCGGTGCTCTGGTCGTCGTCGCCCGATCCACTCGCATCGCCGCGAAGCGTCCGCGCGTGCTTCTTGATCGCCTCGCGTTGCACATCGGTCATGCCGGTCGCGCACGCACGCCCCTCCTGGACCGTCTTGATCGCGTACAGGCACTGCTTCGTCTCGTCGCTCCACGCGTCCGTCTTGCAGCGAACGTTCACCATGTCGTGGACTGCTGCGTGGGTTGCCCAGGTCCGGGGGCGGTTCGCATCGACGGTGGCCGCGACGTGGTCGGCAACCCGGTCGCAGTCGACCAGGCTCGTGGCGGCGGGCACCGGCTCGGGGGCGGGCTTGTTACTGCCGCACGCGACCAGGACGAACAAAAAGACGCGGATTGTCATCGAGCGCGACCTTATCATCCGCACCTATTTCGCGACGGTCATCACGGCGCCGGTCGATAAACGACACGAACTGCGCTTGGCGAGACTCAGAACGTCAGCTGCGCGGTCGCATGGCTGCGGGGCTGCGCGAACTTGATGTTCGTGCCCCACACGGCTTCCTCGACGCAGGTCGCGATCGCCTGGGCATCGGTCGGTGCACCCTTGTGGTTGCGCAGCGTCACGATGGCTGAAACATCAACGATCTCGTCGAGCGTGGTCTCGACGGTGAGTGCGATCGTGAGGTCGTCGCGCGTGCATCGGCCGACCGCCTCGAACAGCTGCGCCTGTAACGACGGCGAGACATCGACAGCGGAACCGGTACCGCTGCCGTGACCGATCGTGCCGTAGTTTCCGCAGTCACAGATCGTGCCCCACCCTGTTCCACCGCCAGCCGGCATGTCCGCGTAGCCGCCAGCGCCACCCCATCGCGCGACGAGCGACCAGCGATCGCTCACGGCTTTGGCCGCGTCGAGCGCGGCGATCGCTAGATCGGCGGCCGGATCGAACACGAAGCGCAGCTGTCGCGCAAGCGCTAGATCGGTGCGGCCTCCCAGCGCCACGGTCTTGCGCCAGCGGCGATTCCACAACAGGCCCTCGACCTCGAGCGACTCACCGGCGGTGCTCAGTCCCCACCAGGTGCACGCTTGTCCCTCGGCGAGATTCAGCGTGTCGGCGGCGATGCAGGCTGCCTCGGGACCTTCGAGCACCGACCAGTTCGGCGCCGTGATGCGCACGTGATCGAGCGAGACGGGGCGCACCAGCGGCAGCGCTTCGAGGCCGCCTCGCATCGCGATGCCTTCAGTCAACGCGGCAAGCGGTGCCCAGCGTGCATCGTCATCGCGCACGAGGTCGCCGTTCGACAGCGCGACCACATGAACCAGGGTGCCCGCGGGGAGCGCCTTTGCGAGCGTCGCGGCCGACAGCTTCGCGATGCGGTCGGCGACACGCGCGTCCGAGAGGATGATCACGCGACGCGTTCCCGGCACCCGCTCGAGCCACGCCCCTGCTTCGCGCAGCCCGACCTGCAGCTCGGAGCCGTTGCGGTGCATCGCCTTTGCGAGCAACGCATCGATCGTCTTCGCGGCCTTGCCCGCTGTCATCCAGCGCTCGAGCAGCGCGTTCGCCGTGCGCGCGTAGCCGATCACCTGGACTGACGAGCGTGGCGCGTGCGCCAGGTACGAGCGAATCACTGCGCGTGCGGCCGTTTGCTGATCGGACAGCATGGATCGCGAGGTATCGACGACGAATGCGGTGTGCAAGTCGCCCGGGATATCGGCGAGCGTGTTCGCGATCGCCAGCTCCAGACGCGCAGCCTGCTCCTTGCCATCGGAGAATCGCGCGGCCGTGGCGTTGATCCGGATCGGACCCGCGATCTTCCGGGCGGGCATGCTGATCCAGACCGAGCTCGCGTGCGTATCGACGTTTTTGTCGCAACGCTGCGTGAGCTCGTCACCGCCGTCGACGCGACGCTGTGTCGCCTCGGGTAGCGCCTCGATCCATCCAGTAGGTACCGAGACGTATCGGGCGTCGTGGTCGAAGCAGGTCGGTGCGGCGAGCTCGATCTCGACAGTCATCATGCCGCGCCGATGCGCGAGCCCGTCGAACGCGATGTGTCCGCCCGAGTCGCTGACCACGAAGAAGCTTGCCCGGGTCCGGGTGACGGGCGCGGCGGCGATCGCGGTGTGCGCGGCTTCGGCATCGTCGGCGGGGGTGAGGGTCATCGCGTGCTTGCCGTCGGCGTCGGTGACCGACCCGGCGATCACCACGGCGCGAGATGGGCGCGGTAGCGTGTGCGAGAGGGCGCCGACCTCGGTGACCTTGAACCGGGCCGTGACCACGAGGCGCGCGGCCGCGCCATCCATGCGGACCGTGACGCGCGAAGGGGTTAGATCTTCAGCACTTGCGACAGGGGCCCCGACGCTCAGGACGAGGCCGGCCAGCCAGACAGCAGTGCGCATGCGCGTCAGACGCGGGATGAGGCTGCGCCGTTCCCTTTTTGTTCAGGGGCTTACTCTGAGCTTCAGTCGAGCCGCCCCTTCAGCTCCTCGATCTTGTGCATCGCGGAATCACGGAAGGCTCGCTTGCCATCCCTCGCCTTCTGCTTTGCCCCGTCGATGACCTTTCTCGCTCCGACGGCAACCATCGCCGCGACGTCCTTGGCCGCCTCGATTTTCGCGTTCGCCTTGGCTGCGAGCTCGTCGATCCGGGCCTCGAGCTCACTCATCGTCGTTGTCATCTGTGCACCCTGTGCAAGCCGAGGACCGTGTGGGTGATCGTACGCACGACGGTTCTGGGACGACTCGTACGAGTTTGGACATGAGCGCTCAAGTCGCTCATGGGCGATCACGTGCCCGCGCTGTGGATCATCCCGTTCGCGATCACGTCCATGAGGCCGGCGAACCGCGTTCGATCAAAGTGCGAACCGCTCGTCAACCAGTCGCAGTGGCGAAGCTCAGGCTCGACGGTCTCCGGATCGCGGTCATCGCGGAAGTGGCCGAGCACATCGAGGTGATCGGCGAGCCCCGCCCACACGAGCGTGCCCCACAGCTGCGATCGGATCGGCACCACGCCATCATTGGCGTCGAGCGGCGTCACCTCTGTCAGCGCGCCGGCGAGGTGCTCCTCGTTGAGATCGCTCGAGCATGGCGTCGTTCCGCGCATGGCTGCACACGGATAGCGCTCGTCATGATCTGCCGTCAGACGGTGAAGGCCGAAGAACAGCGACAGCGACACCGCACGTGCGGGATGCCCGAACGTCTCGAGCCAACTCCCCGGCTTCGGGCTCGGCGCCATCGACGCGGTCGATTGATAGAACACGCCCGGACGATCCTCGAAACCCGCAGCGAACAGGTCCATCGACTCGGGGCTGAGCTGGAGCAACGAGCCTTGGTCGTCCTGGATTGCAGTGAGGAACGTCCGGACTTCCGGGCTGCGTGAGGCGTCGATCATGCCGACCACCGACTCGACGGACCGATCGAGCACGCGGAGCTTGAACGGGAGAGAAGAGTCGCTGCCGCGCAAGAAGCCGAGGAGCACACTCGTGGCCGCGAGCGGCTTGGAACCAAGCGCGAGCCCCGCAACGGTGAGGACCGAGAGCGCAGCGAGGATGCGCTGACCGTTGGACGTCGTGAAGAAACTCGCGAGCGGCGTCCCGTAATGCGGCGTGTTCATCGTGGTGATGGTCCGCAGCCGGGGCAGCCACTCGAGCGTCGCCGCGGTCGCCTCGTAGCAGGCGGGAGATGCAACGAGCCGCGCGTCGAGTCCACCGGTCGAATGACCCAGTAGATGGATCGGTGCGTCGCCCGAAGACGTATGTGCGACGAGCTCGGCCAGCCGAGCCGCGCGCCGGCGGACCGATGCGGTAGGGAGATCGTCGATCACATGCGGCACGAGCTCGTGACCCGCTGCCTCGAACCGCTGGGTCAGCTCGCGCTGCACGTGGGCAAAGTAGTTGTACGAACCGAGCCGACCGAACCCGAACATCCCGGGCGAGAAGTACACGTGCTGGCGCATGGGGCGGTCACCGTTGCACGTTCCATGCGCAGGCGGGAGCCGCATTCACGCGCTCCTGACAACGCTTCCGACACAGTGGGCGATCCGTCGGGCTGTGGCGCCCGAGTCTGACGGCTCAGGGCGTTGCAGCCCGCAGATCCCGCTCGATCGCGTCGAACGTCGTATCGACGTCCTTGGTGTACACGGCCCAGCTCGCGTCAGCGCCATCGGGCATCGCGGCGAGTCGGGCGGCGAGCTGATCCCGGCGGGCCGCGAGTCCGATGCTGACGTCTTTCGAGGCCGCATCCGTACGCGTGGCGAGGCCCGCAATGCCGGCATCGAGCTTGGCGAGGCGTTGGTTCACCGCAGCGGCGTATGCCGTACGGGCCGCCGCGAGCGTTCCCTGCGCCGATCCGAGCTGTCGCCGGCTGTCCTCGAGTGATTTTTCGTTGGCGGCGAGCTGCTGTTGCTCTGCCATAATCTCGCGCTTTTGCCGCTCGATCTCGTCACCGGTCGCGGCGACGTTGCTGTTCTTCGCACTCACGACGGACTGTGCCGATCGCACATCCTTGCTCGCCTTGTCGGTACCAGCAGAGTTGTCGTTGGAGCAGCTCGCGGCCGCGACGGCGAGCAGCGTGCGCATCAAATTGGTCATGTGCCGCTCGACCGCTGCAAGCGCGGGCCCAAGTCCAGTGAGGACGATAATGGTTCCAAGGCTTGATAGCGTCAGGGTGTTATAGAGATCCATGACCTCGGATCGTGGCGGCGGCAGTTCTACGGAGCGCGAGCTCACAGTTGTCGGCATCGGTGCATCCGCAGGAGGTCTCGAGGCGCTCGAGCATTTCTTCGACCACCTCGGGTCCGACACCTCGATGGCCTTCGTCGTGGTGCAGCACCTCTCGCCCGACTTCAAGAGCTTGATGGACGAGCTGCTCGCGCGGCACACGACGCTTCCGATTCACCTGGTCGAGAACGCCATGCTGGTGGAAGCCGGGCATGTCTATCTGATTCCTTCGAAGAAGGAGATGATCATCTCGAGCGGTCGTCTCTTGCTCAGCGAGCGCGATCGGCAACACGAGCTCACGCTGCCGATCGACGTGTTCTTTCGATCGCTCGCTCAGGACTGCGGCCCGCGATCCATCGCGATCGTGCTTTCGGGAACAGGATCGGATGGCTCGCGCGGCATCGTCGATGTGCACGAAGCCGGCGGGCTCGTGGTCGTACAAGATCTCGAGAGTGCGCAGTTCGACGGCATGCCCCGCACCGCACACGACACCGGTGTCGCCGACTGGGTGGTCTCGCCGCAACAGATGCCAGCGATCCTCGAGAACCATCTCAAGCGCATCGAGGCACAGCCGGCGCTCTCATCCGGTACACGCTCGCGTGCGACGCCTACCTCGGCCGGACTCGACGACGTCTACCGGATGCTCGAGAAGGAGTTCGGGATCGATTTCACGCACTACAAGCCGAGCACGGTGACCCGGCGCATCGAGCGCAGATTGCAGCTCGCGCGAGTCGATGACATCGCGCAGTACGTCGCGCGGCTGCGCGGCGAACGAGCCGAGCTCGACATTCTCTATCGCGATCTCCTGATCGGCGTGACGCGGTTCTTCCGCAACGAACAGGCCTTCGAGCTGCTGCAGGAGCGCGTGCTGCCCGAGCTCCTGACTCACACCACACCGGGCCGGCCGCTGCGCGTCTGGGTCGCCGGCTGCGCAACGGGTGAGGAGGCCTACTCGATCGCGATCCTGCTTCACGAGCTGACCGCTAACGTCCCTGACAAGTCGTTTCAGATCTTCGCGACCGACGTGCATCGTGGATCCATCGAGCTCGCGAGTCGGGCGTTCTATTCAGAGACGTCCCTTGTCAATGTCTCGCCCGAGCGTCGCGACCGCTACTTCATCCGCAGCGGCGGCAGTTACCAGCTCGTGCCCGAGCTGCGCCAGGCGATCGTCTTCGCGGCGCACAACGTGATCAAGGACGCGCCGTTCACCCGCGTCGATCTCGTCAGCTGCCGCAACATGCTGATCTACTTCCAGCCGCCGGTGCAGCAGAAGGTGCTCAACCAGTTCCACTTCGCCCTGAACCGCGGCGGGGTCATGCTGCTTGGACCGAGCGAGAGCCCGGGTCCTCTGATCAAAGACTTCGAGGTCCTCGATCAACACTGGCGCATGTATCGCAAGCACAGCGACGTCCGGACCCCCGTCGATCCGCGACACCGGACGCGACCGGACGAACGCCCAGCGGCGCAGCCACAGGGCCCGAACAGCCCGTTTGCGCGCTACTCGATGGGAAACCTCCTCGCGACGTACGACGTGCTGCTCCAGGATTACATGCCGCCGAGCTTGCTCGTGAACGACCGCAACGAGCTGGTGCACGCATTCGGCGGTGCGAGTCGCTTCCTCAAGCCGCGCGATGGTCGACAGGGGCTCGAGATCTTCGAGCAGGTCGACGAAGATTTGAGATTGGTGCTCGCCGGAGGACTGCGTCGCGCACTCCTCGCCCAGGCACCGATCCTGTTCAAGAACGTGCGGCTGAAGTCCAACGGCGCGGAAGTGTTCCACGACGTCTCGCTGCGCCGAATCGCGCCGCGCAACTCCGAGGTGCCGCACATCCTGATCTCGTTCGAGGTGCTCGCGGACAAGCCGCAGGCAGCCGTGGCGCAGACCACCATCGATCTCGGCGATGTCTCGCGGGACCAGCTCGGCGCCCTCGAGGCCGAGCTCGGTTACACGAAGGAGAACCTCCAGTCGGCGATCGAACAGCTCGAGACGGGCAACGAGGAGCTACAGGCGTCGAACGAAGAGCTGATGTCCTCGAACGAGGAGCTCCAGAGCACGAACGAGGAGCTTCAGAGCGTGAACGAGGAGCTCTACACGGTGAACGCCGAGTATCAGAGCAAGATCGGGCAGCTCACCGACCTCACGAACGATATGGATAACCTGCTCGCGAGCACGGATATCGGCACGATCTTCGTCGACGAGCATCTCCGGATCCGCAAGTTCACCCCACAGGTAGCGGACAGCTTCAACTTGATGCCGCATGACCTGGGACGCTCGATCGAGACGTTCACGAACACCATGCAGCACCCGGAGCTGGTCGCTGACATTCGTCAGGTGCTCGCGACCGCGGCGCGTGTCGAGCGGCAGGTGCGAGACCACCGTGGCCGCTCGTTCTTCCTCCGGATCCTGCCCTATCGTGCCAAGGGCGGCACGTCCGGCGCGGTGATCACGTTCGTCGAGATCAGCGGGCTCAAGGCGGCGGAGGATGCGCTGTTCCACGAGCGCTACCTGCTCGACAGCCTGCTCACCAGCATCCCCGATGCGATCTACTTCCGGGACACGAAGGGCAAGATCATCCGGGCAAATCCTGCACTCGCCGCGCGCCTGGGGCTCAAGGATGCCTCCGGTGCCATCGGCAAGACGCCGCACGAGATGCCCCATCACGAGACTGCCCTGGAGCTCCATCATCAGGACGACGAAGTCTTGCTGAGTGGCGTGGCCCAGCACTACAAGCTCGAGAAGCGCGGCCGCGTCGATGATGTGGCCCAGTGGGATCTCGCGACGCGGCTTCCGCTGCGAGGTCGCGATGGCGAGGTCGTCGGTCTCATCGGCGTGTTCCGCGACGTGACCGAGCAGAAGGTCGGAGAGGAAAAGCTCCTCGAATCCGTCGAGCGGCGCGACGAGTTCCTCGCGATGCTGTCGCACGAGCTACGCAACCCACTCGCCTCCGTGGTCACTGCGACTCAGCTGCTCAAGACCGAGACGCTCGCAGCCGAGCCGACACGTTTGATCGACGTCGTCGATCGTCAATCGAACCAGATGTCTCGACTACTCGATGATCTTCTCGAGGCGAGCCGCGTGACCCAGAACAAGGTCGAGATCCGCAAACTGCCGATGGACCTGCGCGCCGTGGTCGAAGAAGCGGCTGCCTCGATGCGATCCATGATCGCCGCGAGCCGCCTGGAGTTCACCTACAAGATCGATCCCCGTCCGTTGACGATCGACGGCGATGCCGCGCGGCTCCAGCAGGTCTGCGTGAATCTGCTGACCAACGCGGCCAAGTACACGCGGCCTGGTGGCCATGTGTTTCTCGAGGCGACGCGCGACGGCACCGACGCGGTCATCCGCGTCCAGGATGACGGCATGGGAATCCCGCGCGAGATGCTGACCGCCGTGTTCGAGCTGTTCGTGCAATCGAGCCGCACGATCGACCGCGCACAAGGCGGTATCGGTGTCGGGCTCACCCTCGTACGCTCGCTGATCGAGATGCACGGCGGTTCCGTCGTCGCGGCGAGCGAGGGCGAAGGCCAGGGCAGCGTGTTCACGGTGCGGATCCCGCTGAGCACGAAGGACATCGACGAGCTCGAGGTGGTGAAGCGGGGCAACGTCGTCCCGGCCGGCTCGCGCATCGTCCTCGTCGAGGACAACGAGGACACCCGCGAGATGATGTGCACGCTGCTCACGCGGCAAGGCCTCGACGTCCGGACCGCTGGCGATGGGCTCGCGGCCGTGACGCTCATCGATGAGTTCTTGCCGCACGCGGCCCTCGTCGATGTCGGCCTGCCCGGCATCGATGGTTTCGAGGTCGCCCGCCGCATCCGAACGGACAGCAAGAACGTGCAGGTGATCCTGATCGCTCTGACTGGCTATGGTCAGGCATCGGATCGCGCGACGGCGATCGCTGCCGGCTTCGATGCGCACCTGGTAAAGCCGGTCCGAATCGAACATCTGCTCGCGATCATGGCGAAGCACGAGCGTCCGGTGACCGGAAAGATGCCCGCGGTCACGCCGACCGGCGGGCGGGTTGCGCCGGCCTGACTACAACGCCGTGATGGCTTCGTCGAGCGCGTCGAAGATCGCCTGGGCCTCGGCGTTGGGGATCCCGAACGTGTTGACGATACCCTCGAGGTACTTCAGCTCGTCGTCATGGACATCGTGGTCGACCAGCGCCGTGACGCACGCGAGGCGGTACGCGACGAGGCGCGACTCCTGGTCGAGGAGCTTCGCGACGGCCTCGAGGCGCCCCTGGAAGCCGTCCTTGGCGAGCTGCTGACCGAGGTGCTCGAACAGCGTGACGAGGAGCGAGGGTGGCAGCTCCTCGCCGAGCCACGAATGCAGGTTCGCGACGAGCAGGTTGATCTCGTCGTCGCTGAGCTCGCCATCGGCCGATGCAGCGAGGTACGCGACTTCGAGCAGGGCATGCAGGCGAACGGCGCCCGGGTCACTCGGGCTGTCCTTGAGTGCGCCGGCGCTGGCGGCGAGATCCGTGGGGAGAGTGCTGCCGAGCGCGCGGCTGCGTTCTTGACGATTGGCGTTAGCGACCATGGGGCACTGTAGCGCCGAACGCGGCTCCCCAGGACGATCGCCGATGGATTAGGATCGGGTTGAATGGGCCGCACGCACGCACAGCAGTTCGCCAACGTCCTGCTCCCCGGCCGCGTGTACGCCGATCCGTATGGCACCGTGCAGAAGATCGTGGCGGACCCGGTCGGCGTGCTCACAGCGATGTGGGACGAGGCCGGATCGGAGCTGCCGCCGATCGCACGCGTGCCGGCAGCGGGCCTCGCAGCCACCGTCCAGCCGGTCGGCCGCTATGCGATCGCAATCATCACGCTGCCGCCCCCGCGCGGGGCTGGGGATCCGGTGCTCGTCGGTGTGGCGGGCCGCGGTGACGGCACGAACAAGCTCTCGACCATCGCCTACTCGACGCTCGAGCTGAGCACGGTCGGGCCCGGCACGCCCACGTTCGGCATCTACTCGGTGAGCAGCGCCGACATGCGCGCTCGCACCGCCGACGGTCCGCTCCCCGATCCGCGGTGGTTCGCGGAGCACGCGATGGAGCTGTACAGCGGGCGCCTGCCGGGTGCGAACACGGGAATCCCGACGGTCCCGTTCTGGTACTGGTGGTTCGCCTTCGACGGTGCTGAGGCGTTCCGGTTCTTCAACATGGGACGCGACGAGGCGGAGCGCTTCGAGGCGGTGCGCAAGGCGCCGATTCTCCTGATGCCCGAGATCACGACCGCCATCGAGACGTACAGCGGCACGGCCTACGCGAACAAGCTGCGCGAGCTGCGGCCGACGATGACGCGCGACAAGTCGATGGCTGATGCGTGGAAAGCGGTGATCAACAAGATCGCGAGCAACAAGCATGCGCCGATGGCGACCAACATCCCGCTCGCCCTGCCGCTCGTGACCGAGGCACGCGAGGGTGGTGCATTGAGCACCGCGGAGGCCTACGAGATCGAGGCCAACCTGTGCGCAACCCTCGCCGGCCTCGGCATCGATGCGCACCAAAACGCCGCGCGGGCGCACGAGCTCCACGCCGCGGCGCAAGAGCTGCTCGCACCGCGGTCACGCCGCGGAAGCATGACGCCTGCCCACGTCGAAGATCCGATGGGCAAGGCGCTGTTCCTCGACCAGTCCGACCTCCCCGACCACCAGGCGATCGAGCACAACGACAACTTCGCCGCGGTCGACCCCACGTTCCTGTCGCACGGCGGTCTACGCGCTGGATACGTGACGTGGGCCTCTGGTGAGTGGGCCGCGATGGCGCAGATCATCGACGCGCGCTGGGTGTTCCGCACGCCGGGTGCGGCTGCGCACTTCATGCACGTCCTCGCGCCCGCGTTCGGCGAAGGCTTTCCGTCGCTGCCCGCACCGAAGGTCGGCGATCAAGTGCTCGCGTATGGCGAGGACTCGGGTCTCGTTCGCCGCACGCAGATCATTGCGGTCCGGATCGGACGCGTCGTGATCCGGCTCAAGGCCACCGAGGGCGCGGAGGCGGCGGCATCGCGACAGATGCTTCACGCGCACTTGCTCTATCCCCTCGCGGGCAAGGCCACGATTCGCGCGCACACCGCTCAGCTCCGCTACTGGCTCGCCGTCGAGTACCCCACGAACTCGATCGCGGCGCTCGTTCACACGCAAGGGCAGGACGTCGGACGGCTGCTCACCAAGTATCCGCTCCTCGCGTTCGGCGAGATTCCCGACGCGATCCGCCTCCGTGGCGAGGACCGCCGCGCAGAGCTCGACGAAGATCTCGCCAAGACGCTCGCCATCGAGGGCGATCCGAAAAAGCGCGAGGCCGCGACGCTGGCCGCAGCGAAGGAAGTCGACAAGTTCAAGTCCGCCGCGGACACGCTCGCGAACTTCCAGGCGCAGCTCCGCGCCCACCGCTGGTCCTCGTACCGCGATGCCATGCTCGCGTTGGTGCGCGCGCTCCTCTCGACCGACATGGGAAACCCTCGCGTCAACGCTGCCGCCGCACACGAGATCGTGTCCGAGGTCGCTCACATCGATCGCGACCCGGTATGGGTGGAGCTCGACGCCGTGTGCCGACAGCGATCGTGATCAGACTGCGTTCTGGATCGCGACTTCGAGCTCACGGGCCGCATCGGACAGCGCGCTCTGCGCTTCGACGCCGATCGTTCTCGGTGCCTCGTCGTACGAACACAGCGTACCGAGCATGGCGCCGTCGGCAGCAAACACCGGCGCACCGGCGTAGGTCGCGAGGACGTGCTGCTTGGTGTGGCCCACTGCGCGCGGATCCTCCGCGGCATTCTCGATGACCACGAGCTCGCGCGCCTTCTGCACGAGGATGCAGTAGGACGCCTCGATGGGCATCTCCAGCGGGAACGTGTCGGTCGTTTCGTTGGAGCGATCGTAAGTCCACACGCTCACCAAGGTGCCGCGCTCGAACCGCAGGAAGGACGTGTAGCGACAACCGGTGAGCGCGGCGAGGCGCGCCAGCGTTGGCTTCAACGTGAGCGGGCCGCTCCGGATCGTCAGGATCGAGATCGCAGCGACGATATCGATCATCGAAGCAGGCTTGACCAGATGCTTCTCGAAACCTGCTGCGATCGAGGCGACGCGATTCGTAAGGCTTGCATGTCCCGAGATCGCAACCGCCGGCACCGCGGACATTCCAGGGACGGCGCGCAGCTTCGGCAACCAGGTGAGGCCACTGCCATCGGGGAGCGCGAGGTCGCACAGGATCACGTCGGCGGGTCCACGCGCGAGCTCGCTCACCGCTGCGGCCCCAGTTTCGACCAAGCGACACGTCGCGCCTCGACCTTCGAGCGCCATCGCCATCAGCTCGCCGGTGTCGGCGTCGTCTTCAACGAGCAAGACCGACAACTCCGCCAGCTCGTTCGTCACTCCTGCACCGTAGCACCCGGCCCGCAGAAACCAGCCTGGACCTGCTGTTAGCGTTCGCTGGTCTCGACGAAGTTTCCTGAAGGCCAGTCCCTGGCGATCAGGTCTTGACGTTCGGAGGCAGCGTGGCCGGCGCACTGAGCGTGACTTGCTTGCTCGCGGCACGGTCGACGCCGCCGATCGTGAGCACGCTCTTCAGCGTATAGGTCCGGTTCCACCGATCACCGATGCGGCCCCACGCCGGCTGCTGCAGCACGTAGCTGACGTTGATCATCGTGCCGGCCGGCGCCAGCTCGTCCCACGTCTCGTAGAGGCCGTTGTCCGACCAGCGCGTCGGCTTGCTTGCGGTGAGCGGGCCGAGCGACTTGCCAGCGTCGTCGAACAGCTCGACCGACTTCACGGTGATGCGCGCGGCGTCGGCGGCGGTGATCGCGAGCTGCATCGAGGTCTGCTCGCAGCGGCGCGCCTCGCTCTTGCCTGAATCGTCGCGGTCCGACTTGGCCGCCTCCGCGGACTTGGCCTTCGCCTTCACGGCCGGTGCGCCATGTGGCGCAGTGCCGCCGCAGTCGTCCGCGAGCGTGACCGCGGTGAGCTCGACGGTCACCTGCGTCGCTGGCGGCGGCGTGGTGGTTGGCGCGACCGGGGGCTGCGCGAAGTTCGGTGCGACCGCCGCCGTCGTCGTGGTCGGCTCATCCTTGTCGGTGTGTGCCCTCGTACATGCGGAGAGCACGGCGACCGTGAACAGGAGTTGTCGCATCATCAAGTCCTCAAACGTATCACGCAGACACTGGGTCTAAGCGGCTACTTCTTCTTCGGGCAGCTGACCTCGACGCTCCCCTTGAGCGTGAGCACCGCCGCGGCCTTGTCAGCCCCTTCCGGCAGCACCGTGTTGTCGAACGTGACCTTGATGTTCCCCTCTTCGTCGCCGCGCACCTTGAAGCCCGTGTGCGTCTTCTGCGTCTCGGCCAGATCCGTCGAGGCGACGTCGAGGCGAGCCGGTCCGAGATCGGCCGGCGGGACATCGATGGTCACCGTGAGCAGCTTCCCCGCGCCGTCACTCAGATCGACTTTCAGGCCGCCGATCTCTTTCTCTGCGTCCCACGCGCAGCTGATCGGCGCCTTCTGATCCTTCTTCTTCCACTCGAAGGCGCCGGCGATCTTGCCGCTCACCTCGAGCGTACCCGTCGCCGACTTCGTGGGACCAACGACCGCTGCCGCCTCGACCGGCACCTCGGGTGCGCTCGATCCGGATCCCGCTGGAGCGGTCGGTGCCGCGGAACCAGAACCAGCTTGCTGCTGGGTCTCGCTCGGGCTCTTCGAGCAAGCAACGAGCGCGACGGCGACGACGGCGGACCTCACGATGGATAGGGCTGGCACCGCCCCATCATGCCCCGATCACCACGGTCTTGTTCTTCTACGGCGCTGCGATCGCGGCAGGAGCGCTACTGGAACTGCGCGAAGAATCCCATCACGCCACTGGGGGTAATCGGCGGCCACTTGTGCGCGAGGTCGTAGGTGCACCACACGGACGGAACCTCGGTTCGATAGCCCTCATAGCGTTCGCATCCGGTCGGCGTAGTCGGGGTACGCGTCGCCGAGCAGCCGTTTGCGCTCGCGTAGTGATCGCGCACACGCGTTGCGCCGAACGTGTGGAGCTGGTCGTCGAGGTTGCCGAGGCCTTCCCAGATGCCCACTTCGCCCACGCAGTCGGTGAACGGCAGCGTGGTGTCGCTGCCACCCGGCGCGACCGGCGCGATCGCGCGGAACACGTTGCCTCGCCAGCAACCAAGGTTCGATGTGAAGCGCGCGCCGAGGCTGAACCCGGTCGCGAAGATGCGATTGCGGTCGATGCAGAAGTTGGCCTCGGTGCGCTGGATGATGTCGTCGACGAGCTTGTAGTCGGCGCTGGTCTTGAGATGCGCGTCCCACCGGTTGGCGCCCTCGGAATTCGCCAGCGCTTGCGGATACACGATGATCGCATTGCCGGCGGCGGCAGCCTCGAGATCGAACGTGGTGCGCGCAGCCTCGGACGTACCGCCAGAGCCGTGGAACGCGAGCACGAGCGCGATCGGCTTGTTCGGCATGTAGCCGGCCGGGATGAAGCGAAGAAAGGTTCGCTCCACACCGTCGATCTGGACCGAGCGTGACTGCAGGCCGGTCGTCACCGCATTCCCGCAACCGGTGGACAGCCCGAGATCAGGATCTGCCACGTGGGCGTCGGAGCTGGTCGCGTCGGGCGAGCCACTTCCCGATGCGTCGTCCGAGCCGGCGCCTGCGTCCACGGCTGGATTGCTACCGTTGCCGGCGACGCAGCCGAGACACGTGAAGGCGAGCAGGAGCAGGCGAGACATCGGCGGTGATCGAGGCTGACGACGAGATCGATCTCGCCGAGAACGAGTACCTGTGCGAGCTGGCAGGCGCGCTGCAGCTGCCGAAGTCAGCGCTCACCGGGTTGTCCGTCGACGTCGAGATCGAAGAGGTCAAGGCATCGTTCGACCGGATCCGCAGCGGTCCGTAGTCAGCGCAGGTGCGTCTTGAAGAAGCCGAGCGCTCGTGACCATGCGAGCTTCGCGGCGGTCTGGTCGTAGCGCGGCGTCGTGTCGTTGTGGAAGCCGTGCTGCGTGCCGGAGTAATGGTGCGCCTCGTAGCGAACCCCGCTGGCCTTGAGCGCCGCCTCGTACGCTGGCCACGCCGCGTTGATGCGTTCGTCGGTCTGCGCGAAGTGCAGCTGGAGCTTTGCCCTGATCGTCTTGGCCTCGTCGGCCGTGACGCCCGAGCCGTAGAACGGCACCGCGGCCGCGAGCCACGGCAGCCGTGACGCGAGCAGGTTGCACACGCCACCGCCGTAGCAGAAGCCGATCGCGCCGATCCTCGACGAGGTGTCCTTGCGCGCATAGAGGAACTCGGCCGCAGCGACCATGTCCTCGGAGCGCTTTGCGGGGGCGAGCTTGCTGAACGCCTCGCGCGCCTTCTCCTCGTCGCCAGGGTAACCACCGACGGGCGTGAGCGCATCGGGCGCGAAGGCAATGTAGCCCTCGACCGCCGCGCGTCGCGTGACGTCCTCGATGTACGGGTTGAGGCCGCGGTTCTCGTGCACGACGACGACACCGGCGCGCAGTCCCGTCGCGTTCGAAGGACGCGCGAGATAGCCGCGCATCTTGTTCGAGCCCTTCGGCGACGGAAAGTCGACGTACTCGACCTTGATCCGGCTGTCCGTCTTGCTGACCTCTTCGGCCCACGCAAAGTTCGGCTGCAGGCTGTCGAGGATCGCGAGCGCGGTCAGGCCGCCGACGGCGTACTTGGCAGCACGCTCGAGGAAGCCGCGGCGGCTGAGCGTGTTGTGCACGTAGCCGTCGAACAGCTCGAGAACCTCGGGCGGGTAGTCGCTCGCGCTCTTACGGTCCGTGGGTGCCATGCCGGACGCATAGCATGCTCGGCCGCGCTCCCGAGGTCAGGGCGATCTACTTGAGGGAGCCGGGATGGATGGCGGCCGCGAGCGCGCGCAGCGCATCCGGCCACACATCATCGGCGGGCAGATTCACGAACGCGGCCTGGATGCGGCACGGCGTCTCGTCATCGTTGAACGTGAACATGTTCGACAGGCGATAGCCGCCGCGGCCGATCATCGGCGTCATGTCCTTTGCCTTGGTCATCGCCGCGCGCTCGCGCTCGATGAGGGTCGTGTCGAGATCGGGATTGCACGCGATCGTCACCGAGCCGACCTGCTCGGCATCCTTCATGATCGAGCAGATCGCGAGGGCGCCCGGCCTCGGCGTCTCGTCCTTGACCGCGTTCCCGCCCATCATCTTGGCAGCGAGCTCGGCGGTGACAATCTTCGCGCACGTCGGCTTGAGCTCCTCGGCGGTCATCTTGACCGGCGTCGGAGGCGGCGGTGCCGGCGTCGGGGTCGGGGTCGGGGGCGGCGCCTCGACGGGCGCAGCCGCGGTTGGAGACGGATTGGCGGTCGCCGGTGGCGCCTCCTCGGTCTTCTTGCAACCAGCGACGACGAGCAGCGCGATAAATGGAGCCGTATGACGCATGCCGCTTCATACCGCCACCCGCGGCGCTCGCGCTAGAGAACGCCTTTGAACTTCTCGTTCACGGCCTGCATGGCGGGGTCCGACGCGCACTTCATCATGCCCAGGAGCTTCGGCATGACCTTCTTCATGCGCTCGCCGTACTTCTCCTCGAGCTTCTTGGCCTCGTCCTTGTTGGCCTTGAGCTTCTCGGCCTCGGCCTTCATCGCCTTCAGGTCGTACTTGTTGGCGATGCCCTCGACGGCCTTCGCCATCTTGCCGCAGTCATCGCCGGCCTTCTCGACGGCGTTGCCCATGTCCTCCATCATGGTGACCATCTTCTCGGCCGAACCACCGCTCTTCGAACAGCCACCCAGGAGACCGAGGGCCAGGGACACGGACAGGATCACGTTTGCGCTTTTCATCGATGATAGGAGCCTGCGCCATCGTCCCGGTCGCACACAATCAGCAGGCACCGCTAAGTCCTGGTCACGCCGTGGGATTAGGATGGCGTTCATGGCCAACTACGAGCTCGACGAGGCGGCGATGTTGTTCGGGCGCGAAGCGGCGCGGCACGGCGACTGGGCGGAGGACATGCATCGGGCCGCGGTCGAGCTGTTCGAGGCGGTCGCCACGCTCGACGACCGGCAGCCGCACTTCGTGATCACGTGCAATCCCGGCTCGCCGCACGACCCCGTGGAGGCACCGAGCATGCACTTCGATCTCGGCGACGTACGCGCCACCGTCACGTACGCGGACGCTGCGTTCAGCGCGGTGTCGGAGGATGGCACGCGCCACAACCCTTTCGAGCTCGCGTACAACGGCTGCCTGCGCGCGTTCGAGTCCACGCAGGAAGTGGCGGGCAAGCGCCGCGACGCAGCAGCCGTGCTCGTCGAAGCGGTGATCGCGAACCTGCGCGGCAGCGTCTAAACCACAGCTAGCCGTCCTCGGCGCCAAACTCCTCGCCGTACACCTCGGCGCCGAGCTCGAGGACGATCTGGAAGCTGTCCTCGACCCTTGCACGCGCGAGCGTACCGTCCGCGATCACGATCTCGACGCCGTCCTCGCCCGCGTAGGTGCCATCATTGATGAGCCGCAGCCGGCCGCGGGCCGACCCCTTCGATGCATCGACGAGCGCAGCGATCGACTTCGCGATGCTCGGATCGCCACCCCGATCGAGGAGCTGACACAGCCGAAGCTTTGTCTCGCCGCCCTCCTCGCTCACGGTCCCGACCGATTCGGCGCGGTTGAACAGCTCGACGGCTGCGCCGATCGTCGTGTCATCGAAGTCGGCCGCCGTGAACATCTTGCCGAGGGACGGGTCCTGGAACCCCCACCAGCTCGAGTCGATGCGGTGAGCACCCGTCCGGGTCGGCGCGAGGCGCGTCCACTCGGATGTCGGCAGCGTGAGATCGAGATCGAGAAAAAAGCCCCAGCTCATCGGAGCGGATCGTAGCGCGCTGACGCTGTACGGTCACGATCATGACCGCGCGTCCTGCATACGACCAGCTGACATCGGCATTCTTGCGCGTGTATCGCTTCGAGCATCTGCAGGCGATCACGATGTGGGATCACTCGACGTACATGCCGACCGGCGGCAGCGAGGCGCGGTCCGCCGCACTCGGCGAGCTCGCCGCGCTGATCCATCGCATGCGTACGGCGCCCGAGGTCGGGCCGCTGCTCGAGAGCGCAGCTGCCGAACCGCTCGACGAGCACGCGCACGCAAACCTGCGCGAGATGCAGCGCACGTGGCGCAACGCGACCGCGCTACCCGAGGATCTCGTTCACGCGTCGACGATGGCGGGTGCAAAGTGCGAGCACGCCTGGCGCAAGCAGCGACCGGCCAACGACTGGGCAGGCTTCCTCCCGAACCTGCGCGAGGTCGTGCGACTCACGCGCGAGCAAGCGGTGCTGCTGTCACAGCGACTCGGCATCTCGAAGTACGACGCACTGATGGATCGTTTCGAGCCCGGCATGCGCAGCGCCGAGGTCGATCGCGTGTTTGGTGCGGTGAAGACCTGGCTCCCCGGTCTGATCCAGCAGGTGCGTGAGCGCCAGGCGGCCGAGACCGTGATCGAAGCGAAGGGCCCGTTTCCGATCGCGGCCCAGCGCGCATTGTGCGAGCGAGTGATGCATCTGCTGCAGTTCGACTTCGCCGGCGGTCGCCTCGACGTCAGCACGCACCCGTTCTCGGGCGGCGTTCCCGAAGACGTTCGGCTCACCACGCGCTACAGCGAGGACGAATTCGAGTCGAGCCTCATGGGCACGATCCACGAGACGGGTCACGGTCGCTACGAGCAAGGCCGTCCGCGCGACTGGCTCGGCCAGCCGGTGTCGGAGGCGCGATCGATGGCGCTCCACGAGAGCCAGAGCCTGTCGTTCGAGATGCAGCTCGGACGCAGCCGTCCGTTCATGGAGCTGCTCGCGCCGCTGCTTGCAGAGTACTTCGGTCCGCAGCCTGCGTTCGAGCCCGACAATCTGTTCAAGCTCTACACGCGCGTGCAGCCGGGCCTGATTCGCGTCGACGCCGACGAGGTCACCTACCCTGCCCACGTGATCCTCCGCTACGAGATCGAGCGCCCACTCATCGAAGGCGAGATCGAAGTCGACGATATCCCGGCGCTGTGGGACGGGAAGATGCAGCAGCTGCTCGGCCTCGACACCCGCGGCAACTTCAAGGATGGTCCCATGCAGGACATCCACTGGACCGACGGCGCGTACGGCTACTTCCCCTGCTACACGCTGGGCGCGATGTACGCAGCGCAGTGGTTCCACTCGATCCGGAACGCCCGCCCTGCCCTCGATGCAGAGGTCGCACGCGGCGAGCTCGGTGGCATCTTCGACTGGCTGCGCGCCAACATCTGGGAGCAAGCGAGCCGCTACGAGACCGACGAGCTCACCCGCCGCGCGAGCGGGCATCCACTCGACGCGCGCCACTTCCGCACGCACCTCGAGACGCGCTATCTCGGATGACGAGCAGGATCGTCCACCAGTCCGACGGCATCGTGTATCTCGAGAGCGCGCGTCTGCCGGCGGACCATGCGATCGTCACCTCGCTGCCCGACCACAGCGAGCTGCCGCTCCTCGGTGTCGATGGCTGGCGCCGCTGGTTCGTCGACACCGTCGCGCTCGCGTGCCGAGCGGTTGCCGACGACGGTATCGCGATCTTCTACCAGACCGATGTGAAGCACGAGGGTCGTTGGATCGACAAGGGTCACCTCGTGCACAGCGGCATCGATGCGGCCGGGAGCCATCTGCTCTGGCACAAGGTCGTGTGCCGCGAGCCTCCCGGCACCAAGACGTTCGGGCGGCCAGGCTACGCGCACATGCTCTGCGCGAGTCGCGCGCGAACCCTGCCGGTCTCCGGGTCGACCGCCGATGTGTTGCCCGCGCTCGGTCGCATGAGCTGGTCGCGTGCGACGGGCGCGGCCGCCTGCGAGGTTGCCGTCGATCTGGCGGCATCGCTTGGCGTGCGCGTCGTCGTCGATCCGTTCTGCGGGTTCGGCAGCATCCTCGCGGCAGCGAACGCGCGCGGCCTCGACGCGATCGGTGTCGAGCTCTCACGGCGGCGCGCCGGCAAGGCTCGCAAGGCCGTGCACGCTGGGATCGAGTGACGTATGGTAGGCGCGTGATTCCGAGCGAGTTCCGCTACTGGGCGAACCTCGAGCGACCGCACGTGCGGCGTGTGCGAACCGGGGTGCGCCGCCTGCTCGGCTTCGATCCCGCACCACCCGACGACGTGGTCCGCACGCTCGGCGAGATGTATTACGACGCGGATCCCCCCTGCGAAGAGTTCGTCGACGAGGTCTATCTGCAGCAGGGCGCGCCGGCGGGTCGCGCACTGCTCGAGCGCGCACTCACCGAGGGCATCGACGCGATGGTGGATGCGCCCACCTCGCTGCGTTCCCTGTTCGCGGACATCGACACCGATCCGACATGGGTCGATCACGTGCTCGTCGATCGCGGCGCGAAAGCGTTTCGTCGCTACGGCGTCGCGATGTTTCGATTCGCGGGCGCGATCACGCTCGAGGGGTACGCGGAGAGCTCGGTCGCCAAGCCGCTCGCACTCACCGGCATGTACGCGGGCGCATCGACGCGGCGGCGCTTCCTCGAGACTGTCGCGTTCTGGATCGCGGTGTCCGAGCCCGGTGGCCTCGCGCGCGGTGCACCCGGTCGCGCTTCGGCGCTGCGCGTGCGCGTGATGCACGTGTTCGTGCGCCGTAAGCTGCTCGCGCATCCGGCGTGGGACAGCGCGGCATGGGGCGTGCCGATCAGCCAGGGCGACGCGCTGCTCACGCTGATGGGCGGCAGCTTCGCGCCGGGGCTCGCGCTCGGGCTGCTCGGCTACCTACCGTCGCGCGGCGACATCCTCGCGATGATGCACTTCTGGCGCTACGTCGGACATCTCATGGGCGTACGTCCGCGCTGGTATCCCGAGACGCTCACCGACGCAGCGCGACTCACGTTCGTGAAGGGTGCGCGCCTCGCTGGCGACGACTGGAAGCTGCTGTGTCAGTCCTACGCGAGCGCGTTCGAGCCCGATGTGGCGCCGGATGCGCCCGTGCGCGAACGGCTGCGCGCGGCGTTCGAGCATCGCCTGCACCTCGCCTATACGCAGCTGTTCATGACGCGCCGGTCGCATCGCGCGAACGATCTGCCGCGCGCACGGCCCTGGATGCTCGCCTTGCTGGCAAGTGCACCGCTCACGCTCGCGGCCGACCTCGCGCGCCGGGCGCTTCCCGCGGTCGACTCGCTCGTCGATGCGAGTGCACGGCGGCGCAGGCAGCGCTGGTTTGCGCGGCACATGGGCGGCCGCGTTGCCGAGTACGCGCCGGTCGAGCGCTTCACTCGCTGAGCGGCTATGCTGTGACCATGTCACGCGGCCTCTGGATCGTTGTTTTCCTCGCGTGCGGTCCCAGCGGCAACAAGCCCAGCGGCTCCACCAGCGATCCCGTCGAGAAGTGCGAGCGCGTCGCCGACGTATGCCGGTTCGACAAGGCGAAGCTCGGCGTGTGCACGCAGCGCGCCGGTGGGTCCGCCGCCGAGCTCATCTGCCAGTCTCAGCACTGAGTGCTGCGTATCGAGCCGGCCGACCGCTCGCGTGAACGCGTCGACCTCGAGCGGCTTCTCGATCACTGGAAGCTCACACTCAGCCAGGAACTCGGCGGATTGCGCGCTGAACGCACCGCCGGTCATGAAGATCATGCGGCTCGCGAGCTCGGTGTTCTCGCGAGCGAGGTGTGCGTGGATTTGCATCCCGGTCATGTGCGGCATCATCAGGTCACACAGGATCACGTCGTATTGCGTACTCTCGCGAAGCTTTGCGAGCGCTGCCTCACCGCTCTTGACGGCTACCACATCATGCGTGCGCCCGAGCATGCGCGTGAGGACGCGACGAACCGGCGCCTCGTCGTCGACCACGAGCACGCGGCGACGCTGCGTGACCACCGCCTCAGCGGTGGGCTTCGCGACGACCACCTCGCCGGGGGGCAGGTGAACCGTGACGCAGCACCCGCCCGTCGACGGCGACGTCATTTCGATGCGGCCACCGGCGGCCGTGACGATCGAGTGGCAGATCGACAGCCCCAGGCCGGTACCGACGCCCACGGGCTTCGTGGTGAAGAACGGCTCGAAGATGCGAGCGGTCGCGTCTGCCGGGATCCCGCATCCCGTATCGCGAATCTCGATAATCGCCTCGCCACGCGCGCACGTCGCAGTGCGGATGCACACGCGATTATCGTCGACGGCGCCCTCCTGAATCGCTTGTGCGCTGTTGATCAGGAGATTCAGAACGATCTGGCCGAGGAGCGCGCGGTTCATGCGTACGCCCGGCGTCGGCCCGAGTTCCTTGACGACCGTTGCGCGATGGCGCAGCTCGTTCGCTGCCATGCTCAGCGACGACTCGATCACTGCGTGAACATCGACCATCTCGATCTCGTCCTCGCGCGGGCGGGACATCGTCTGCAAGTCTCGAACGATGCGGCGAACGCGCTCGGCGCCTTCCTGCGCGTCCTGGAGGAGCTCGAGCAGAGCAGGCACGTTGATGTTGCCGCCGGCGCGAAGCTCCTCCATCGCGCACGTCAGGTTGCCCTTGATGTACGTGAGCGGATTGTTGATCTCGTGGGCGACGCCGGCCGCGAGCCTACCGATCGACGCCATCCGATCACTCAGCGCGAGCCGCTCGTGCATCTGCAGGCGCTCGGTGATGTCAAGCAAGCTGCCAACCATGCGCACCACGACGCCGTGCTCGTTACGAACGGCGAGTCCGCGATCGATCACATTTGCGAGCATGCCGTCGCCGCAGATCCAGCGGTACTGCTCTGACCACGCCGATTCACCCGACGCAAAGACCCGCGCGAGGGATGCTTTCACCCGTTCGCGGTCAGCAGGGTAGATCCGGCTAATCCACCACTGACCGTCGCGAATGATGTCTTCGCGCTTGTGCCGAAACACTGTCACGATCGCGTCGTTCCACTCGACCGTATCGCTCGTTAGATCCCAGTCCCACAGCACGTCGTTGGTAGCCTGGGCGATGAGCGCGTAGCTCTCCTCGGCACGACGCCGGTCGAGCGATTCCAGCGCAACGGATATAAGGTTCGCCATGCCGAGCGCGAAGTCCTGCTCCTCCGTCAGCCACGTGCGCGCGTCGTTACCGACATGCTCGTGACACAGCACGCCGGCGAGACGTCCTTGGCGCCAGACCGGCACGTCGAGCATCGCGCGAATGTTGTGAGGGGCGAAGTAAGCCTCGAGAAACTCGTTCGTGCGCGCATCCGTCCACGCATCGTTCGCTACGATCGTGCGGCACTCTAGGAGCGCCTTGAAGTAGGCCGGAAAATCGCAGGCGCGGAGCACGGTCCCGTCCGACCACGTGCCCGTTGCGCTCTCGAAAAGAACCCGGCAGGTGATCGCCGAGTGATCGGTCGAAAGCTCCCAGAAGCTCACGCGCGCGGCTCGCATCGTGATCGACGCGACCGACACCAGCTTTCGGAGCGCTGCGTCGAGGTCAGACTTGTCGAGTTGGGCAAGCTCGGTGAGAGCGGCCCGGAACCCCTGCCGATTGCCCATGAGTACTGGTTCGGCCGGTTCCAGCGAAAGCTGAGAGCGCGTAAGCCCGCGTTCCCTCACGGTCGCCAGCACCGGCGAACGTCCAGTTGAGATTGTCGGCGGCGCGCTGCGGTGGCCACGGGAGGTAGTCGCCGTGGACAGCACAGGTCGGCCATTGTTCCCCGCCCCAGGGCCGACTCCGCTAGGATCGGGGTCGTGAACCGAGTCGCCGCGTTTGGGATCGCGAGCTTGATGGTGGCGTGCAGTACCGCGGAGCGCCGGTTGACCGTGGACGCCGCGGAGAACGGCACGGTGATCGATGCGCCCCCGGGGACGGGTGGCGGCACCGATGGCGGAACCGACGCCGCTACGGGCTCGACCGACGCATCGACGGCGCCCGCCACGTGCGGCAACGGCACGATGAACAACGGCGAGGCGTGCGACGACAGCAACATCGCGAACAACGACGGCTGCAGCAGTGCGTGCACCCTCGAGGCCACGCAGGCCGTGACGCTGACCGCGCTCAACACCACGGTCACCGACGATGCCTACAACGGCTCGCTCGCTTCGATGACGTGCGTCAACGTCGCCGTCACCGCTTGGTATACGCCGACGATCGCCGGCACCACGGTCACGTTCGGCATGGACCACGCGTGGATCGGCGATCTCACGATCAAGCTCGTCGCCCCCGACAACACCCTCGTCACACTCGTCAGTCGTCCCGGCGTCATCGAAGCCGCAGACGACGGCACCGGCAGTCCTGGCAGCCTCTCCATGATGGCGAAGGGATACCCGATCACGTTCGCCCCCGCCGCTGCGACGAGCGCCGAGGCGATGGGCGGGGTGACCACGGTGTGCCAGAGCAACAACGTGTGCTCGTTCATCCCGAACAACGGCGCGGCAGCGGCGGGCACGCTCGCGGCGTTCAACGGCAAGCCGTCGACGGGAACCTGGAAGCTGTGCGTCGGCGATTCGACCGGCGGCGACGTCGGCAAGATCGATCGCGTCACGCTGACGTTCACGCACTAACGCGGAACGTCGATCACCTTCGTCGCGCCGGTGCCCTCAGCGACGAGGAGCTTGTCGTGCGCCCACGCCAAGCTCAGCGCCATGCTCTCGCCCTCGCCGTGCCACAGGTTGGAGAGCGCACCGTCGAGACCGACGCGCCGGACAGTGAGCGCTCGGTCGACACCGACGTAAGCGATCGCGAAGCCGCGTGGCCCCACGCCCACGACGGCGACATCCGACCCCTCATCGACGTGGTCGAGCGATTTCACGAGGATCTTGCCGCGCTCGGTGACTCGTCGCAGCGTGACCTTGCCAGCGGGGTCGCGGGTCGCGAACAGGCAGGCATCCCGAACGCAGCCTACGCCGAGCAACGTGGACTTCGCGTCGATGCGCACGCTTGTCACGAGCTCGGAACAGCCCCTCCGGTTGCAGAAGTTCATCTGCGCGTTCCGACCGTCGCGCCAGAGCAGCGCGATGCGATCCTCGGCCGAAGCGATCGCGCACCAGGTCACGCGCTGCGCTTCGATGTCGCCGGTCGCGCCGAAGGTCGCCGCGACCTCGGCGCGTGCCTGCGTGTTGCCGTGCACCATCCACACGCGACCGTTGCTCTCGAGCCAACCGATACCAAATCGGTGCTCGTTGGACGCAGCGCCCTCGCAGAGCTGGCGGACCGATCTGCCCCACGTCGTGGTGTTCGCGATCGTGCCGTCGGGGGCAAGCTCGCCGACGTGGACGCGCTTGCCACTCTGCCAGCCGATACCGAGATGCGGTCCGAGCCCGACGACGCGGAACCCGTCGCTCGGCAAGCGAACGCTGGTTGGCGATCCCCGTCTGTTGTCACGGTCCACCTCGATCACGAGGCTGGGAAACATACGGAATGCAAAGCCACCGTCGACGACCGCGGTCTGCAGATGCGCGTCGATCGTCTTCGCGGTCGGCGACGGATCCGAGCGACACGCCCGCCACGCGAGGAGCACGACTACGCCGGCGACAACGAACGTGCGGGACCGGACCATTGCACGGACGATAGACCGGCTATGATGCCGCATGGGGTTTTCATTTTCGTCGGTGGTGTTGAGTTACTTCCTGATCACCGGAGGCACGTTCTTCGCCTTGTTGCTGGCCGGCCGTGTGGGTTTGCAGAGCGAGTACCTCGGCTACATCGTGCTCGCGCTCGGCGGATTCCTCGGCGGCCTCGTCGCGGCTCGCGCGAGTAGAGGCTCGACGATCATCGAGCCCGCCCTCGGGGCGGTCCTCATGATCCTCACCTTCATCGGTATTGGCGTCGCGGCTTCGGGCGCAGGCGCCGGCGTGATCTTCATGCCGCAGGGCATGAAAGCGATCGCACTCGTGTCGGCTGCCAGTGCAGGTGGCGGCATCGGTGGCGCGTTCCTCGGCGAGAAGCTGTTCGGTGAAGACACCCCCGCAGGGCCGTCCTGGGTCCTGTTCATCACGGTCGCGGGGTTTGGCGCCGGCGTCATCGGCACCACGTTCGGCGCGTTTCTCGCCAAGGGCGGCGGCGAGCGCAGCGATGCAACGGGCCCGGTCCTCGGAATGCTGGCGCTTGCATGCTTCCTCATGGGCATCGCGGCCGGCGCATCGGCGACGCGGCGCACGCTCGGCGCGTCGTTCCTCGGCGGCTTTCTGGGGCTTGGCGGCTTCTTCTTCCTCGCGATCTACGTGTTCGCCGGCATGCTCGGAACCAAGGGCGGCGGCATCGGGAATATCCCGCCCGAGGTCTATGCGGGCATGGGAATCATGGCGGCAGGCGCAGGCATCGCGACCCTGATCGGCAGCGCGATCGGCTGGTCGGTCATCGGCCAGAAGACCGCCGGTTAGCCCGGCTGCGACACCGCGTGCGACATTGCACGCGCCGGGCGAGCGTGCGTAACTCCGGCCCATGAAGCGTTCGCTCTGGTCGGTAACTCTGGCAGCCGCGATCGCGGCGAGTTGTGGTGGCAAGCAGCCTGCGGCGGTGACCGATCCGTCCGCCAAGCCGATGCCACCGGACATCAACGGCACGCCCGCCGCGGTGAACCAGCCGGCGCCCGGCGGCAAGACCGCGAGCTTTGCGCCGAACCTGGTCGCAAAGCCGCTGCCCAACGATCCGACGAAGACCACGATTCATCGGCTGTCCAACGGCATGACGGTCTACATCTCGCCCGACATGGCAGAGCCGAGCGTCGTCGCATACGTCGCCGTTCACGCCGGTGCGAGCTACGAGTCGCGCACGTCGACCGGCCTCGCCCACTACCTCGAGCACATGCTGTTCAAGGGCACATCGAAGCTCGGCACGCTCGACTACGCCAAGGAGAAGCCGCACCTCGACAAGATCGCCGCGCTCTACGACGACCTGCGCAAGGCGCCGGCCGGTGATCGCGATCGGATCCTCAAGGAGATCGACGCGCAGACCCAGGCGGCCGCCGCATTCGCGATTCCCAACGAGCTCGACCAGCTGTACTCGCGGCTCGGCGTCAACGGGCTCAACGCGTTCACGAACAATGACTCGACGGTCTACGTCACGACCGTCCCGAAGAACCGCATGGAGCAGTGGGCGCGCGTCGAAGCGTCTCGCTACACCGACCCCGTGTTCCGCCTGTTCTGGCCCGAGCTGGAGGCGGTGTACGAGGAGAAGAACCGCGGCCTCGATAGCCCGGAGCGCCGGGTCCACGAGGCGTTCTTGAAGGGGCTGTTCCCCGACCATGCCTACGGCTGGAGCAGCGTGATCGGTGAGGTCGAGCACCTCAAGACGCCCGCGTACGGCGACATGGTTCGCTTCTTCGATCGCTACTACACGCCGACGAACATGGCGATCCTGCTGTCGGGGGACGTCGACGAGTCGATCCTCCCGGTGCTCGAGCGCGAGTTCGGCACGTTCAAGCGCCCGGCCGGTGCAGCGGCGGAAGCCGGCCGCATCGCGCCACTCGCGACGCGCACCCAGCTCGAGGTCAAGGTCCCGGCCAATGAGGGCGTGATGCTCGGCTGGCCGATCGTCTCGGCGACCCACCCCGATCGCCTGGCGATCGAGCTGATGGATCTCCTGCTCCTCGACGGTCAGTCCGGCATGCTCGCGCGCGACCTGCTGCTGTCGCAGAAGGTCGCCGACGCCGGCTGCAATCCCACGTTCCTGCGCGAGGCGGGCTACTACCAGCTCTACGCCGACGCGCTCTCCGGCCAGTCTCACGCCGACCTCGAGAAGATGCTGCTCGAGCTGGTCGGCAAGCTCCAGCGCGGTGAGTTCACCGACACGGACCTTGCGACGGCGATCCTCACGCGTGAGCTGCAGACGCAGCGTCAGCTCGAGTCGAACCAGGGCCGCATGGGCATGATGCTCGAGTCGTTCATTGCCGACGAGCAGTGGGAGAGCTCGATCAGCCAGCTCGATCGCATGCGCAAGGTCACCAAGGCCGATGTGATGCGCGTCGCCAAGCAGTACCTCGGCACCGGCATGCTCGTCGTCAAGAAGGTGAAGGGCCAGGAGTCCCCGCCGAAGATTACGAAGCCCGGCATCACCGCGGTCAAGGTCGAGGAAGGCCGCCTGAGCCCGTACGCGAAGGGCATCATGGAGATGAAGGTCTCGCCCATCGAGCCCGTCGCGATCGTCGAGGGCAAGGATTACGAGCGCGGCAAGCTCGCCGCTGGTGACCTCGTGGTGGTCAAGAACGAGCGCAATGGGCTGTTCTCGGCGACCTACGAGTTCAACTTTGGCCGCAGCGACGAGCGCTTCGCCTGTCTGTCGCTCGACGTCCTCAAGTCGTCGGGTGCCGGCAAGCGCACGCCGGAGCAGACCGTCCGCGCGCTGCACGAGCTCGGCCTGTCGATCGACACGTACTGCGGCAAGGACGAGTCCGGCATCACGCTCGCTGGCATCGATCGCAACCTCGAGGCCGGCATGGGTCTGCTCCGCGAGTGGCTCGCCACGCCCGTGTTCGACGACAAGCTCCTCGCCGCAAAGGTCGCAGCCGCGCTGACCGAGCGTGCGAACGCCGTCGCCGATCCGCGCTCGATCGCGGGCGCCGCGCAGTCCTTCGCGCAGTACGGCACCGACAACGACTTCCTCGTCGTGGCGACCAACAAGCAGCTCCAGGCCGTGAAGGCCGACCAGCTCAAGAAGATCCTGGCGACCTATCTCAAGCGCAAGCACCGCACGGCCTACTTCGGTCCGCGGACCAAGGATGCCGCGGCGAAGGTGATCACGCTCGGTGACGGCAAGCTCGCGTCGCGCGGGCAGCGCCCGACCAGGTACCGCAAGCCCGGCCCCGTGATCGTGGTCGATCAGGACACCGCGCAGACCCAGGTTCTGTTCACGTGGCCGCGCAATCCGGCGACCGACAAAGACCGCGCCGCGGGCCGCATGTTCTCCGAGTACATGGCGCCGCTGCTCTACCAGCAGGTTCGCGAAGCACGCGGTCTCGCGTACACCGTGTTCGGTGCGTACAGCGCCGGTAGCAAGAAGGTCGACCACAGCGCGATGTTCGCGTACGTCGGCACGCAGGCTGACAAGACGCACGACGCGATCGATGCGGTCCTTGCCACGATGGCGCTCGCCTTCGACGAAGCACGCCTCCAGCTCGCGCGCGCATCGATCGAGGAGAGCCATCGCGTCGATCGCGTTCCGCCGCGCGCCGTGGCGAACACGGTCTACGCGTGGGCCGACGAGGGTCTCAGGGGCGATCCGCGCGATGCCCGCACCAAGGCCGCGCTCGCTCTCGATCGCGCTGCCGTCGAGAAGTGGACCAAGGGCGCGCTCGCCGGCAAGACCACGATCTCGGTCGTCGGCAACGCCAAGAAGCTCGACCAGGCCAAGCTCGGTAAGCTCGGCAAGGTGGAGCAAGTTCCCGTCACGAAGCTGTTCGGCTACTGATCACGATGACGGACTGGAGGCTACCGAACATCCCGCCGCCCGAGGCGTGGGGACCCAGCGTCGCCGAGCTCGCTCGCGCCGGCGCCCATCCGTAAAGCTCGCAGCGAGCCCAGCGTCGCCGCGCATGCTAACCAGCGCGCATGGGGAAGCGCGCGCCCGAGCGATTCTTCGCGTTGCGCTCACGCACCGAGCACGCGGTCGCGAACCGCGGACTCGCCAAGATGTTTCGCGATCACGGTGCCCGCGTCGCGAAGATCCGGCTCCACCACGGTCCGGTCGTCTCGCTCTACCTGCCGCCGGTCGATCTCTGGCTCGCCGCCCACAAGCTGCCGAACCGCTATCGCAACGCGTTTGGCCCGGGCGATCCAATGGGCCGGCGCAACCTGTGGCCGAGCATCCAGATGAACCTCGCGCTCGCGCCGGGATCCGCGCGGCCGCGTGCACGGTTTCTGCGCGACGGGTCGGGCCGGATCTGGCTCGCGCACACCGGCACGCTCGGTGGCCGCCAGGAGGGCATCTCGCGCGAGGGCTTCCTGCGGGTCCTCGGTGGCGCCAGGCACGTCACGATCGACGACACCGTCGAGGAGCTCGTCGTGCTCGGCACGTTCGACCAGCCGCGGCCGTTGCTCGAGCAGCTCGCGCACATCACGCATGCGACGAGTCGGTTTCGCGAGGCACTCGCGGCCGGCTTTAGCGCTACAGTCGACGCTTGACGCCAGAAGTAACGCCGCGTCCCGTCTGTGCGCGCTGCCGTCGCGCGAAGGCGGTCTGTTACTGCAGCAAGCTCACCGAGCTGCAGACCAAGACGCGCGTCGTGATCCTCCAGCATCCGCGCGAGCGCGACAAGGCGATCGGGACCGCGCGCATGGCGACGCTGTGCCTGCCCAGCTCCGAGCTGCTCGTCGGCGTGCGCTGGGGCGAGCATCCGGGACTCGCGAAGGCGCTCTCGGATCCCACGCGACCACCTGCCCTGCTGTTCCCCGGTCCCGGTGCGCGCGACGTGCTCGCGGATCCACCCTCGAGTCCGATCACGCTGATCGTCGTCGATGGCACGTGGTCGCAAGCGAAGAACCTCGTGCGTGACAACCCGGTGCTCAAGTCGTTGCCTCGCTACGCGTTCGCCGCACCGGAGCCGTCGGAGTACCGGATCCGCAAGGAGCCGAGCATCGAGGTCGTGTCGACGATCGAGGCGCTGATGCACGCGCTCGGCGCGCTCGAAGGCGACCCCGCTCGGTTCCGCGCGCTCCTCGAACCGTTCCGCGCGATGGTCGATGCGCAGCTCGAGTGCCAGGCCCTGCGGCCCGAGCGCCGTCAGCGCCAGCCGCGCCCGATGCGCGAGCGGGTGATGAAGCTGCCACCGGGTCTCACGACGCGCTTCGACGATCTGGTCTGTGTCGTCGGCGAAGCGAACGCGTGGCCGTATCACTCCAACAAGCACGCGCCAGACGAGCTCGTGCACTGGGTCGCGATCCGGCCGAGCACCGGCGAGGTGTTCGAGCAGCTCGCGGCGCCTCGCGGTGCGCTGTCCCCGAACACCCAGTTCCACACCGGACTCGCCGAGGAGGACATCACCGCGGCCGATCGCGTCGACGCGCTGTTCGAGGCATTCGCGAAGTTCACGCGCCCCACCGACATCATCGCGTCGTGGGGCCACTACTCGCCGAACCTGTTCGTCGAGTGCGGTGGTCGCATCCCAGAGCGGCTCGACCTCCGCGCCCTCGCGCAGCAACTCGCGAACAAGCGTCTCGGTACGCTCGAGGCGGTCGCCGAAGCGGTCGGCCCCAAGCCGCCGCCGCTTACCAAGGGGCGCGCCGGTCGCCGGCTGGCAGGCATCGCGCTGCTCGTCGCGCACTGGCGGGCGGAGGCTACGCGGGCTGCCGCGGAATCGTGACGGTAAGCGTCGTCCCGATACTTACGGTCGCCTTACAGCAGGATCGGGTTGCAGTGACTGTCGAGCACGACCTCGTTGACGGTCGCCGCGAGCGAGAGGCTCCCCGATTTCACCTGGTCGAGGTCGAACGTGGCGCCATCGGTCTGCGCGGGGATGGGGGCCTGGCCCATGTAGGGCGTGGTCCAGCCGTCGGTGATCGCGGACCAGGGTAGCCGGCGACCCGTGCCGCACCGCGACAGCAAGCTCGGCTGGGTCAGGCGCGTGAACGAGAACACGCGTGCCTTGGCCGTCTGCAACGCTGTCACGGTCTGCGCCATCGTCTGCGCTGCCGGGTAGTTGCCTTCGCGCGGGAAGTCGGTCTTGTTGGTCAGCCCATCGCCATCGCGGTCGCCGTAGTTGTCGGTCGCCTCGAGGAATGTATCGTCGGTCGCGAGAATCACGACGCGCGTCGCATTGTCGCGCCACGGGAACAGGGTCGCGGCCGCGTAGAGCGAGTCGAGCGAGTTCTCCTCGCAGATCGGGTTCTGCGTGGTGAGCCCCGACGGACCATCGCCCGGATTGCGGTTGTTGGCGGTGTAGACGTTCTTGTAGTGGCTGAACGCCGACTGTAGCGACGCTGCGCCCGTGTGCACCATGCCGTTGTTCAATGCGCCGGTCTTGTCGAGCGCGTAGTTGTCCTGGAACGCGATCAGCCCGAAGTGAGCGTCGGCCGCGACCACGTTGCTCGCGATCACGACATCGGCGATCTGCTGCTCGAGCTTGGTGAGCACGAAGTCCATCGAGCTCGACGTGTCGAGCACGAACACCAGATCGATCACTTCCTTGCACTCGCTCGCATCGGCGGTCGACGACCCCGAGCCGCTTCCATTGGCGTCCGTGGTTCCTTCGCGTGCGGTAGGGCCGCACGCTGCGAGGGACCCAAGCGCAAGCGGGAGGACAACGCGGACGGCTCTCATGGCGCGCGAGTATGGCCTGCGACGCGCGCGATTTCAGCAATCATCTGCGGCTCAGTTCGCATGCAGCTGGGTCATGAACTCGAGCACTGCGGCCTCTAGCTGGTCGATGCCAGGATGCTCGGTCGGCATATGACTGGCGCCGTCGAGGATCACCATGCGCTTGGGCGCGGCGAGGCGGTCGAAGAACCGGCGTGACAGCGCGATGTCGGTCATCCGATCGACACCGGGATGTGCGAGCAGCACCGGGCACGCCGTGAACTGCTCGGGCTCGACGGCGGGCGGCGTGGACATCAGCGTGCGCAGGAACCGCGCCGGCACCCAGTTGCCACCGCCGAGCGGATCGCGCATCACGAGCGCCGACAGCGCAGGCTTGTTCGAGATGTTGTGCATGCGCGACACCGCGCTCATCGGCAGCGGCAGCGCGTCGGTCAGGATCGCGAGTCGCTCGAGGAGCCACAGGCCTGCGGTGCCGAGCAGCGCGTTGCGCGCGAAGCCCATCCGCACGGCGCACTCGCGCGGGTCGGCCAGTGTCGTCGCGACGAGGCCGCTGACGTGCTTGCTGAGCGCAGCGGCCTGATACGCGACGAGCCCACCGAGGCTCACGCCGAACAGCACGATCGGGCGGTCGTCGCGTGTGCGCTCGGCCTCGATCAGATCGCGCACGCAATCGATCCACAGCCCGTACGTGAGCTCGCTGCGCGGCACACGCGTGAGGCCGTACCCCGGGAGGTCAGGCGCGATCGTCTCGTAGCCGTAACGCTGCGCGAGCACGGCCGCAGGCGCGAGCAACCGGCCGTAGGCCCCCACGCCGTGGAGCACGATGATCTTCGCCAGCGCGGTGGGAACGGCGAGCCGATCGATGTGGACGTCGAGGCCACGCCAGCGCCAGTACTCCTCGCGCGGCATCGACTCCGCGGTGCAGCGCAGGCCCGCCGGAAAGTGGTCCTGGTAGCGCCGCCAGGTGGAATGCGTCTCGTACGTCGGAAGCATGATCGTCGGTACCGCGGCTGGGCGATTGCGGCAGTGACCGCGCACGACAGGCGGGTGACCGTCAGCGCGCGATGGCGGTGCTGCGGCGAGCCTCGATCGGCGTCTGCCCGGTCCACCGCTTGAACGCGCGGAAGAACGCACTGGGCTCGGAGAACCCGAGCAGAAACGAGATCTCGGCGATCGACAGGTTGTCGCCCAGGTAGCGCTTCGACAGGTCCTTGCGCACCTGCTCGCGCACCGCGTTGAACGACGAGCCCTCGTCCTTGAGCCGGCGCTGCAGGCTGCGCGCGGTGAGGCCGAGCCGCTTCGCGACGATCTCGACGTGCCCCTCGTCATCGCGCAGCGCATCGCGGAGCACGCGGGCAACCTGCGCGGCGAGCGTGGGCTCCTCGGGCGCCCGGGCATGCAGCTCGTCGGCGGCACGTGTGAGGATCGCGAGCAGCTGCGGATCGCTCGACACCAGTGACGCATCGAGGACTGCGCGCGGCAGCACGAGCTGATTGACCGGTGCCGAGAACGTGACCGGCGCGTCGAACACGCTGCGATAGCGCGCGACATCGGGCGGTGCTCGATGCACGAAATCGACGCCGACGATGCGCAGCGGCGCGGCCGACAGCTCGCGCACGTATTTCGCGACCAGCGCGAAGCACAGCTCGTGGGCACCGGAAGCGGGCGCTTCGCTCTCCTGCTCGACGCGCAGCATCGCGCGATCGTCCTCGACGGCGAGCCCGACCTTCACCGCATCATCGAGGAGGTTGAGGTAGCGCACCCAGCGCTGCAGCGCGCCGCCGACCGTGGGCGCCGAGCGGCACACGTACTCGACGATGCCGAACGCACCGCTCGGTGTCGCGGCGGCGATATCGAGTGCGAGCGATGGATTTCCCGTGGCGCGAATTCCCTCGGCCCACGCGACGCAGAACTGCGCGGCAGTGATGCGTGCGTCGTCATCCGCAACGAGCTCGGGCGTCAGATCGGTCGCCGCCCAGAAGGGTGCGAGCCGAGCCGAGCCGAGCGCCGCCACGACGGGACGCACGAGGACGACGCTGACCGAGCCCATACGCCGATTATCGCGCGATCAGCCACATGGTGAACCAGCCAAGACCGCCGACTGTGGCCAGCAGGGCCGATAGTGCGGCTGCGCGGTCGATGCCCTGCCGGCGCACGAGCGGGACCGCGATCGCGCTGAGGTCGCCCGCATCCATGAACGCGTTGAACAGGAGCACGAACGGAAGCGCCGTCGGATTCTGCAGGCCCCACAGCGCGAGCACGCCGAGGCCGATGTCGCGGACGCCAAACAGGCGCCCCATCAGCCGCGCGGTCGGGTTGTCATGAGACTCGGGGAACCCGACGAGGCGGGCCGCCGGCGCGGCGGCGATCAGCGGGGCGAGGCCCAGCGCGATCCGGCCCAGGGCCATTCCGGAGACGACGAGCGTGGTGACAGTCGGCATGCCTCCACGTCTCACGGGTGAGCCGGATCGCCAGTGACCCGGCGCGCCAATCCCGTGACCGGGACTGAGGCAACCGCGGTCAGTCGGCTGTCGCGAGCGGTCACTGTGGTTTCGCAGCGGATCCGCGACAAGGGATGCATGACGAACCCCGACTTCCTTGCCGACCGGACCAGCCTCGAGCGACTCGTTGCGACCGGCTCACGCCCCGCGGTCGACGCCTTTCTCGGCGAGCTCCACACGAAGTATCACGACCGCCCGGGCGAGCACGTGCGGGTGCACCTCGCGTGGATGCGCGTCCATGCCGGCCGCGGTTCCTACCTACGCGCGATCGGTCACGCGTTCGCCGGCATCGTCGTGGCGGGTCCCGCATCGCTCGTGCAGCGCTACACCGGGCTCGTCGCGCCAGCCTTCAACGCGGAGCGTCGCTCGTGAAGTTGCCGGCGTCCGTTCGCAACCTCACCCGCCGTGCGATCGGGCTCGGTGCGGCCCGGCCGCTCACGGCGACCGCTCTCCACGCGCTCGCCCGAGACGAGGACGTGATCGTCGTCGGGGTCGGGATCGTCAGCGCGGGACCGCTCGATCCGCGGTTGCCCGGCGAACAACGTGCAGCGTCGCTGCTGTCGCTGCGCAGCGTCGTTGCCGACGTGCCGCGACAGCAGGCGATCGTGCTGCACTGTGGTTGAGGGGCCGATGGAACGAGCGCCCGTGCGGCGCGACAGCTCACCGACCTCGGCTACACGCAGTGCTACTTCCTCGAGGGCGGCGCCGACGGCTATGCCGAGGCGTGCCCGATGCCCGCGCGCTGAAGCTTACATGCCGGGGACGGGCATGATCTCGATGACTTCGATCCACCCGTCACCCATCATGAAGTGCGGGTGGTTCTTCAGCTTCTCGCCGACGGCTTCCTTCGATTCGCCCTGCAGGATCGAGTAGCCGCCGATGTCGTTGGACGTCTGTGTGACGTCGCTCTTGGTGACCTTCACGCCCTTGCCGACGGGCGCGCCCATGTCGACGATGAGGCCAGCCGCCGACTGGCTCCACTTCATCCAGGCATCCATCCCCGCCTTTTGCTGCTCGGGGGTCGCCTTCATCATCTGAGCGAACGACTCCGCCGACGCCTTGTACAGAACCAGGAATTTTTTCATCGAGATCGGAGTACGCCGATCCTCACGCAACCTCAACCGACTCCCGTCGTCATCTCTCTCATCGCACGCTACGGTCAGTCATGCCTGCCAAGAAGTATCCCCGCATCCTTCCGCGCGAGCCCGACGACGACAACGTGGTGCGACAGGCACAGTCGCAGGGTCAAGTGCGCCCCGATGGGCCCGGCGATGCGACCGCGCCGGTCGAGCCAAAGGCACGCGATGGCGCCCGCACACGAGCTGTCGCGCGCAAGCCACCAATCAAGCCAAAAAAGTCGACGGCGCGGCCTCGCCGCTGACCACCGGGCGATTCTGATCTACCGTTCCCGCATGGCAACGGTCGAGGACGCAAAGCAGATCGCGCTCGCGCTGCCCGAAGTCACGGTGGGCGAGCGCTACGGCTACCGCACGTACATGGTCGCGAAGAAGCATTCGTTCGCGTGGGAGCGTCCGTTCTCGAAGGCCGACCTCAAACGATTCGGAGACGAGAAGCCGCCCGCGGGCCCCATCCTCGCCGTGAACGTGGCGGACCTCGATCAGAAAGACGCGATGCTCGAGGCCAATCCCGCGTTCTTCACCATCCCGCACTTCAACGGCTACAAGGCGATCTTGATCCAGCTCAAGAAGGTGCCGAAGAAGGCGCTGCGCATGGCGATCGAGAACGCGTGGTTGTGCAGCGCACCCGCGAAGGTCCGCGCCAAGCATCACGGTGCGTGATCACTGCGCGGTGCGTTGTCGCGGTACGAGCCAGGTGAACAGCACGCCGCCGATCGCTGCGCCGATCGCCTGGGCCCCGATGAAGCCAGCAACGTCCGCCGGACGAATCCCGGCGTAGGTGTCGCTGAACGCGCGGCCGATCGTGACCGCCGGGTTCGCGAACGAGGTCGACGACGTGAACCAGTACGCCGCGACAATGTACGCGGCGACCGCGAGCGGTGCGATCGCCGGTCGTGTTCGACCGACGGCGATCACCACGCCGAGCAAGCCGAAGGTCGCGATCGCTTCGCTTACCAGCTTGGGGAAGCCTGCGCGCACCGTGGTGGACATCAAGACTGGATCGAGATCGAACATCACGTTCGCCGCGATCGCACCTGCGATGCCGCCGGCGACCTGCACCACGATGTAGCCGCCTGCGAGCCGCGGCGAGAGATCGCCGGTGGCCGCCATCACCATGGTGACAGCGGGATTGAGCTGCGCACCCGAGATCGGGCCGAACACGAGGAGGATCGCGACCAGCGCGCCACCCGTCGCGATCGTGTTGCACAGCAGCGCGACGGCCGGATCGGTGGCGAGGCGGTCCGCCATGATGCCGGAGCCGACCACGGCGGCAACGAGCAGCGCGGTGCCGAGCGCCTCGGCAACGAGCTTGCGTGCGACTACTTGCATACGCTCGGCCCGCATGACTTGCGGAGCTTTGCGTGATCCGCGGCGATCGCGCGTTCCGCGCCGAACGTCTTGGTGAGCGCGTCGAGCATCGTCTCGACCGCCTCGTGCTCCTGGGGCGCGAGCTTGTAGTAGACCCACGTCCCGTTGCGGCGCGCATCGACGACGCCGGCCATGCGCAGGATGCCGAGCTGGCGCGAGACATTGGGCTGGCTCAGCTCGAGCGCTGTCTCGAGGTGACACACGCAGAGCTCGCCGTGCGAGAGCAGCGCCACGATGCGCAGGCGCGTCTCGTCGCCGAGTGCGCGGAACAGCTTGGTGAGCGGGCGGACGCCGTACTCGTTGGCTGGATCTTGAATGACCGACTGCATGTCTCTCCTAGAGCTCGCTCGCAGCAAACGCCTCGAGCTTGGTGCGAATGGTGTCGCGCGCCTCGCGAAACCGGCGGAGCAGCTCGTCGCGAGACAGCGACGGATCGGTGCTCGCCGGATCAGGAATCGGCCAGTGCAGGCGCCGCGCGCTGCCAAGGAATACGGGACACACCTCCTCGGCACACAGCGTGATCACGATATCGACCGTCGCCGGATCGATCGTCTCGACCGACTTGGAGGCGTGTCCCGACAGGTCCGCGCCGACCTCGCGCATGACCTCGGTCGCGTACGGGTTCACCCGAGACGGCTGGCTCCCCGCGCTCTGCACCGAGGCCCTCGCCCCGAACAGCATGCGGGCAAGCCCCTCCGCGATCTGGCTACGGGCGGAGTTGGCCACGCACAGGAACAAAATCGCGGGGCTGGGCTGGGTCACACATATACGGATATCCGCATGTCCTGATGGAGTCAACAGGTGGCGGAAATCCTGCGTCCTTTCGGATCTCGCCCCGTCTTCCAGTCAGGAGGATGAAGATGACCGACACGAAAGCAGATGAGACGCGCAGCTTGGTTCGCGAACACTACGGCAACGTGGCCCGCAGCGGTCCCGCGGCCGGATGCGCCCGGGGATGCTGTGTTCCCGGTGCCACAGCCACCACGGGCAGCCAGCTGCTCGGGTACACGGCCGACGACACCGGCTCGGTTCCCGAGGGCGCGAACCTCGGCCTTGGCTGCGGCAACCCGACCGCGATCGCAGCGCTGCGCGAGGGCCAGACCGTGCTCGACCTGGGTGCCGGCGCCGGCTTCGACTGCTTCATCGCAGCGCGCCGCGTCGGCCCGACCGGCAAGGTGATCGGCGTCGACATGACGGCCGACATGGTGGCACTGGCACGCCGCAACACGGACAAGGTGAAGGCGACGAACGTCGAGTTTCGCCTCGGCGAGATCGAGCATTTGCCGGTCGCCGATGCATCGGTGGACATGATCCTATCGAACTGCGTGATCAACCTGTCCCCCGAGAAGCGCGCGGTGTTCGCCGAGGCATTCCGCGTGCTCAAGCCCGACGGGCGGCTCGCGATCAGTGACGTCGTTGCCACCGGCCCGATTCCAATGGAGCTGCAGAACCAGGCGGCCGCGCTCGCGGGCTGCGTGTCGGGTGCAGCGCCGATCGACGACGTCCGCGCGATGCTGAAGGCAGCCGGCTTCACCGACATCAACGTTGCGATCGCGCCGCAGAGCGCCGAGATCGTTGGCGGGTGGCTGCCCGGTATCGAGAAGTTCATCGCGTCGGCCACGCTCGAGGCGCGCAAGCCACGCACCGGCGAGCCCTGCTGCGCACCGGGGTGCTGCTCGTGAACCCGACGCCCGCGCTGTGGGAGGACGTCGCGGAACGGCTGCGGCCGTTCGTCGCTCGGCAAGTTCCGCCGACCGAGGTCGATGACGTGCTCCAGGACGTCTTCGTCCGTATTCAGCGCGGGCTCCCTACCCTTCGCGACGACGAGCGGTTCACGTCGTGGCTGTTCCAGGTCGCGCGCAGCTCGGTCGCCGAGCACGGACGTCGCAAGGCGCGCCATCCGCTGGCACCGGAGGCCGATGCCGAGCTCCCCGCGCCGCCGACCTAGGACGATGATCGCGCGGCCTCGCGCTCGCTGTCGGCCTGCGTGTCGTTGTTCGTCGCGCAGCTCGCATCGCCGTACCGGGCGGCGGTGACCCTCGTCGAGCTCGAGGGCCTCACCGCACGCGAGGCCGCCGAGATGGCTGGCATCTCCGTGTCCGGGATGAAGTCACGCGTCCAGCGCGGCCGGGCCCAGCTGCGCGAGATGTTCGATCGCTGTTGCGAGATCGCGCTCGATGCGCGCGGCAAGATCACCGAGTTCTCGCCGCGCACTGCCTGCCCGACCTGCACGACGAGCTAGTCTCGATCGTCGGCCAGTGCAACCGCAGCGCGCACCTCGTCGGCGGTTCGCTCCCTCCAATGTTTCGCGAAGTTCGGCTGGGTCGTAAGCGTCCGCGACTCCATCCGGTCGCAGCACACGATCCCGTGCAAGTGATCCACCTCATGCTGGAGGATGCGCGCGTACCAGCCGGTCGCGACCTTGACCACGCGCTGACCGTTCTCGTCGAGCGCCTCGACCCTCACCTTGCGCGCGCGCGGTACGACCATGCTAAACGCGGAGAAGCTGAGGCAACCCTCGAACGCGGAGACAACCTCGTCGCTGCGCACGGTGAGCTTGGGATTGACGAGCACATGAAACGGCACGATCTCGCGCTCCCGCGCGGCGAGCTCCTCGGGGGTGAGCTTGGTGTGATGGGCCGGCGGATCCTCGATCACCACGATCTGGAGTGACTCACCGATCTGCGGAGCTGCGAGACCGACACCCGGCGCCGCGCGCATCGTGTCGCGCATGTCCTCGATGAGCTTCTGGATGCGCGGCGAGGCGAGCTCCTCGAGTGACACCGCGCGTGCGCGTTGACGCAGAACGGGATCGCCGACCTGCACGATCTCGAGCGGTGCTTTGAGCTTGGTCTCCATGGTCACCTGTTATGTGCGCATCGACCCGCTAGAGTGTGCCATCGGGCACGAGCGTGATCGCAGAGATCTCGCAGCGCGTGCCCACGCGGATCGGCGGGCCCCAGTAACCAGTGCCGTCGCTGACGTAGAGCCAGGTGCGGCCAAAGCGCGCCAGGCCCGAGACCTTGGGATCGAACAGACGCGCGAGCCAGCCGAGCGGCAGCATCTGCCCACCGTGCGTATGACCCGAGAGCTGGAGGTCGACACCCGCCGCCATCGCGCGTGTGATCGTGCGCGGGTGATGTGCGAGCAGAATCAGCGGAAGCTCGGGATTGCGCCCCGCGACCGCGGCATCGACGTCCTCATTCGCGGTCACATCGTCGACACCGGCGAGCTGGAGCGTGTTGCCGATCGTGACGTGCTCGTTGTGCAGGAGCTGGATGCCGAGCGAGCGCAGGTGCTGCAGCCACGGGCCGACATTCCAGTAGTACTCGTGGTTACCGGTCACCGCGTACACGCCATCGCGTGCTTTCAGACCGCGCAGCGGCTCGATGTGCGGTCGCAGCTCGGACAATTTTCCATCGACGAGATCGCCGGTGATCACGATCAGATCGGGACGCAGCGCGTTGACCCGCTGCACGAGGAGCTCCGCGAACTCGCGGCCGATCATGGTCCCGATGTGGACATCCGTCAGCTGCACGACCGTATAGCGCTCGACCGGAAGGCGCGCGAGCGGCACGCGGACGCGTCGGGGCACCGGGCCGCGCGCGACATTGAGGAGCCCGCCGACGACGACCGCGAGCGACGCACCTGCACCGAGCTGCGCGGCGCGTTGCGCGCCCATCCCGAACGCGACCGCGATGTGACTCGCGACCGCGCCGAGCAGGAAGTACGTCGCGAAGCCAAACCAGATGTAGCCGACCAGCAGCCAGCGCCGCGCGACCTCGCGAGGAAGCTTGCGCGCGTGCCGCATCGTGAGCGGGAAGCTCGCACCGAGAAGCGGGATCGCCGCGGTCGCGATCTGCCAGGCCGGCGAGGGCATCGGCAGCGCGAGGCGCCACCAGATGTAGACGTGCGCCAGCGCGTAGATCGCGAGGGCGAGCAGAAACCGGCGGCGCACCGTAGGTGTCTAGCACGCGGGCGCCGCAAGCGAGTCAGCGGGACTGGAACGCTGCCATCCGTGTGGTGGTGTAATGCAGCTCGATCGCGACCATCGAGTCACCGGCTGACACGAGGCGGTAGCACGTGAATTCCGATGACGTGATCGCCGGATGCCGCACCCGCGGCGGACCGACGACGATGAGGGGCTGCGTGATGCGCTGAGCGGGACGGTACGAGCGGGTCATGCCCTGGGTACAGCAACGTCGGGGCCATGCGCTCGCGCGGCGTAACCACATGGCACCACGTGGCCGCGCCTGCCGGTTGGTGCCAGTTCGGCAAGCCGGCTCCTCGGCGCGTGTCACTTCGGTAAGTCGAGGGTGCGCAGAACCTGCTGGCTGCGCGCGTAGCCGGGATCCTCCTCGATCGCCTGCAGCAGCTCGCTGCGCGCCGCGACCGGATCGCCCTCGACGACCAGCCACTCGGCGCGGCGCGTTCGCAGCCGACCTCGACGATGCCGCGGTGCTGCAGCGATCGCATCTGCCATCTGGCTCAAACCGGTGGCGTGATCTCCGTCGGCCCAGCTCCACTCGGCGAGCGTCGCGAGTGGCCCGTGCGGATACAGCGCCGCGGCCACGACCCGCTTCATCGCCTCGCGGGATTCGGCGTGACGCCCTGCCCCGCGCAGCGCTTGTGGCAGGAGCTGGCACGCCTGGAAGAACGGTCGAGGTACTGCGCAGGCTCGTTGCAGATAGTCGGCACCGAGCGCCGGGTTCCCCATCGCGAGCAGCACCTTGCCGTGCAGCAGATCGGCGAGCCCACCCTCGAGCCGATCCGCGTGCTCGGTGATCAGCGCGCGCGCTTCGTCAAATGCCCGGGTGCGCGTGAGCGCGGTCACAACCGGGACCATCACTGCAGCCGCATCGTTGACCGCGGCAAGCGCTGCGCGTGCGTGCCCGAGCGCGCCGGCGCGATCGCGCTGGTCGAGAAGCCGGTTGAATGCAGCGAGCTCCGCGCGCGGGAACGTCGAGCGCGCACCAGGTGCACTCGAACCCGCGAGCGATTGATAGAGTGCGACGGCTTCGTCGAGTCGGTGAACCGCGGGCGCGTCGCCATCATCGTGGTGCACGAGGTTCTCCTCGTACGCATCAGCGAGCCCGACTTCGTCGACCGCGGACGGACACGCAGCGATCACCGCAGTGACCACTGCGGCCTTCGGCTGCTCGAAGTCGATGAGCGCGTAATCGTGACGCGCGTGATCCGCGGCGAGCGCGCGGTTGTGCGCGGTCCACAGCGCGACACCTTCGCCGAGCGGCATGCCCCGCCATGCCTCGAGGGAGCGCGCGACGGCGAGCGGGTGACGCACGATGCCGATCGCATGGAACGGCACCGGCGATGCGCGCCAAAACGCAAGGCTGAGTAGCGTGCGCGGATCCTTGAGCAGCGTCGGCTTGCCGTCGATACGCGCGCGCAGCAGCTGATCGCGCGCTGCGGCGTGATCGTCAGTCCAGCGCAGCTCCACCGGTGGTGACAGCCAGTGACCGCCGCTGTACGCGAGGACTGCTT
>JBBQFU010000009.1:0-68298 GCA_038322185.1 Haliangiales bacterium | reverse complement strand
AAGGTCCGCGTGGATTGACTTGCTCTTCGATCTACCTCCGCCGGCGCGTTCAGCAGCGCACTGGATACGTGAGCACGAGGCGATCGCTCGGATACCGCTTGCTCGCATCGAAGCAACCCGCCGCGTGCGCGAGCGGGTTCTCCGTTCCCGCGAGCACATCGGCAGCCCCCGCCGGCACCTGCTCCGGCGGCAGCAGCAGCTCCATGTGCACATGGATCACCTTGCCCGAACACCTCGGCAGTCCCACCGCGCCGATCACCTCCCCACGCGCCACGGCCTGCCCCGCCTTCACCGTCGTCTCGCGCAGGTTGATGTAGAAGGTGTACCGCGCGAATCGCGGATGCTCGATCAGCACCTTGTAGCCAGCGCACTCGTCGTTCTCGATCTCGCGCACGACACCATCAGCGGCTGCAATCACGGGATCGCCGACCGCCGGCACCCGGAAATCGACGCCACGATTCCGGAACTCGCGGCCTCGCGCAGACCCATCGTCGTTGCGAACGACCGCGACCCGCGTGCCGTACTCCGACAGGACCACCGAGCGACAGCCTGCGAGCACCAGCACGATGACGACAACAAGCTTCAACGGGCGTGGAGCGTACTTCAGCATGGCGGATTCTCGACAACTTCCTGGTGGCGAGGAGTTTGCTCGGTACACACCCGATGCAGATGAGATGGGTAGCCCTGGTGTTGCTGGGAAGCACAGTCGCCTCGGCGGATCCGATGACACTCGAGGCCGCGCGCCGCGATCTCGCACTCGACGACACGCTCGAGCGCGGCTTTCACGTGCAGGGCTTCGCACAGATGTCGGGCGGTGCGACGGATGCCGCCGAGGCTGACGCAGCGATTGGCGGCGAGCTCCGCGTGGTCGGGCCACGCTGCGACTATGTGCGCGCCGGCGGGCAAGCTCGGCTCGGCTGGAACCGCGGGGCGCAGGCGAGCGCCGAACAATGGGCGAGCGTGTGCTTGCCGATCTTCGTGACGGTGATGGAATTCGGTCACCACCTCGAGTGGGATGTCAGGTCTTCGCTCCTGGCTCCGCTACAGCTACGCACAGGGACGAACCGGCGCGAGACCGCGAGCTTCCGCTGGCAGCCGCTGCGCCTCAACGCACATCGCCTCATGGGTGGACTGCACGACCCCGACGCTCCGCCGCGCCCGCGTTATCTGCCAAGCCTCGCCCCGCCACCGCCGGGCGACATCGTGATCTTCGAGGTGTGGACGGACTGGCAATTCCTGTGGTCGGCGACCACGCCCCTGTCGATGCGAGTGACGATGGACTCGACGCCCATTCGCTACGTTCGCGATCATGCTGCTCCGTGGGGTGAGCGCCGCGATTTCACCGTCGACGTGTTTCAGGGCGGCGGCGAGGTCTCCCTGCCGGAGGGCGACGATGAGAAGGGCGGCTCCAACATCCGCATGTGGCTCGGCAAGGTCGAGAACCTCGCGATCGGTCCGGTCTACGCGAGTGCGGGCTTCGGCGGCAGCGCGCCGAGCGTGGGCGACTACGTGGGCCAGTACAAACGCGAGATCGATCTGATCGTGCCGCGCGCCCTGCTCGGCGTCGAGACCGGCGGCGACAAGATTCACGGCCACCTGCGCGCGACGCACGAGTCGACGCTCGTGGCGGACGGGTTCGTCACCGTGGACTCGCGCCTCGCCAGCGGGGTCGGATTCGTGGGCGAGCACTCGAAGCTCTCGTTCAACGCAACGCTGGCGCGCACGAAGCTGTACGTCCCCAAGGCGATGACGACCACCGCTGCAACCGGCGGCGTCTCGATCACCGCCGCGCGCACGCTGAGCAAACATCTACAGGCGACGCTGATGGTCGATGTCGCCCGCTCGTTCTATGCAGCGGACGTCACCGCGACCGACTTCGCGCCGCGCTGGGGAATGCAGGTATTCGGGGCACTTCAAGCGACCGCCGGACGCTGATCAGACCGCTGGGCTAGGGTCCGCCACGATGATGGATCTGCAGGTGACGGAGATCATGCTCTCGCCCGAAGAGCGCGACCTCGTGATCGCGCACGCGAGCGGACGCATCGGCGCCGCGACATTCGATCGCTATCGCGCAACGTGCGAGCGCGCGAACGGCTCGATTCACGACGCGGTGTGGTCCGCCGTGATCGCAACGCTCAGCACGCGCGCGATCGCTCTCGCAGTCTAGCTGCGCGGCTTGCGGCCGAGGTCGCTGAAGTCGTCGTCCGCGGTCAGCGCGCCATTGCTGCCGGCGCCATCGGTGGCCTGCCAGTCGACGAGCTGCGAATCATCGACGCCGATGTCACGTGACGAGGGCGTGTTGCGCCACTCGGAGCCATCCCCATTGCCGACCTGCGTCTCGGGTTCGGGCTCGTCGCTGATCTCGGTGGGATCGCGGCGCGGACGCCCCCCGAGCGTGGAGGTCGCCGAGGAGCCCGCGGCGGACGCGGTCGGCGTCGGGACCGCAGCGGCTTGCGGACGCCGCGAGTTGCCGAGACGACCCACCGCCGTGTTGCTCTGGCGGAAGCGCTGCGCGGTCGGCGAACGAGGACGCAGATTCGCGATACTCCGCGACTCGCCGTCTCCGGTCTCGAGCTCGGTGATCACATCAGCAAGGGATTCGCTCGGCGCGGGAATGCTCGGCCCCACCGCGATCGGCGGCGGCGCCGGAGCGGGAGCCGGTGCGGGCGGACGCTCATCGGGGGGCGGCGCAAGGACTGCGGGCGGAGGGGCTGTGACGCTGGTCGCCTTCGGCAGTGCCGCGGGTGCGACCGAGATGTCCGGAACCTTGCCGAGCGAGCGGGCGCCGAGCTCGGCGATGCACGCCCAGATGATCGACGTCGGTACGTGCTCGCACAGGTTCGGGATGCCGATGGTCTCGACCACCAACTGTGCGTCTACGCGCGGTGCGCCCAGGCACGCGGTGAAAAGACGCGCCCACAGGGGGCGCGGTAGATGCGTAGCCAGGACGTCAGGCGTGACGTGGCGAATCACGTCTGCCGGCGTGCCGATACCCAGCTCGAGAGCTGCGGTCAGCGCGTCGACAAAGAACGCCTTGATGTTCATGACACCACCACGTTGGTTACACCTGCCCTCGCCGCGGCGGCTGCAATGCAGGACCACAGCACTTCGTGGGGGAGGTGCTTTGCGAGCAGCTCGGGGGTGACGGTCTCGAGCACACGCTCCGGGGTCATCGCGCCCGCGGCGAGCGAAGCCGCGAGGACTTTGCTCAGGAGATCGGGCGGCAGATGGCTCGCGAGGACGTCCGGGGTTGCATGCGCGAGGACGTCGGCCGGGTTGAAGATCTGGTTGTGCAGTCCGGACTCGACAACCTTGGCAAACCACTCTTTGCGCTGATCCGACATCCTGAGAAGGTACACCTGTTTAGCGATGACTTTGGACGGAAAACCCAGGACAGCGCTTGCAATGACGAGTGGCGTCTTGCACGGTGAATTGATGTCCGATGCACGCGCCAAACTATCGTCGGGCACCGTGCTCTGGCGGATGGTGGGTAGCGAGCTCGAGGTGCTTCTCGTGCACCCCGCGGGCAACTACAACCGCCGCGCGCCGTGGGGCATCCCCAAGGGCGCGCCGGATCCCGAAGAGCCACTCGAGGCGACTGCGCGACGCGAGACGTGGGAAGAGACCGGCTTGACGATCATCGGTCCGCTGATCGATCTCGGTCATGTCGACTACACGCGATCGCAGAAGCGCGTCCACGGCTACGCCGGCAGAGCACCCGATGGCGCGACTCCGCGCTGTGCATCGTGGGAAGTCGACAAGGCGGAGTTCATCGAGATCACCCGCGCACGCCGGATCATCCATCCCGATCAGACCGCGTTGCTCGATCGATTAGAAAAATTGCTCGGCGCCTCGACAGACGGCGCAAGTGTCGAGAAAACTTCGGCCTGAGAGACGTTTTCTCGTCGACGAATTGCACCGACACCGTGTCGCGTTTCCTGACACGCGAATCAATTTGCTCGACAAAAATGCGCGGTGTGGCAACACTGTATTGCCGTAGTTGTTCTGTCCGAGCTGTGAGCGACTCGCCAACTAGCTGAAAGGCTGTTGGCTGGGGCGCCTACCCGGATGGCTCGTTGCAGTGCCGAAGTTCGGTGCGCAACGTGCAGTAACGAGCATGTACCTCGCTCGTAGGTTCCCGTGAGGGAACAACGAACAGGGTGCAACGGTTCGAACTCAATCACCGTCTTACCAGGAATCAGGAGTACGTCCATGGCTACCACTCATCCAGCACGTCGTCGGCAGCGCCCTCAGCAGCGCCGTACTACGTCTCATGGGCGCACCCACGGTTCGCGGCAGAACCGCGCAGCCGCACCGGTCGCTGTGTCGCCAGAGCCCGCTCCCGCCCTCCTTGCGCCGATCCCGGTCGTCGAGAAGGCGGCACCGGCAAAGAAGGTGATGCGCTCGCCGGACTCCGATGATCATCTCGCTGCGTACTTCCGTCAGCTGGCCGAGCACGAGCTGCTCACGCCGGAAGACGAGCGCGAGCTCTCGCAGGGAATCGAAGACACCGAGATTCTCACGTGGGAGCGCGTGTTCTCGCGGCCCGACACGGTCAACGCAGTTCTCGCGCTTGTCGTCCCGAACCTCGAGGAGCCCAAGGAGTTCCCAAAGCTCGTGAAGATGGCGGACGAGATGCTCAAGACCAAGAAGTCGGCATCCGACAAGAAGCAGCTCAAGAAGCTCGCGGTCGTGGCGCGTGAAGTGGCACTCGAGATGCGCAAGGTCGACCTCGACCGCGTGCACATCGATGCCGTCGTTCGCGAGCTCGCTCGTGCGCGTGAGTCTGCAGGTGCGCATACGGAGACGTGGTGGACGGACGGCGCCTCGAAGGACGCCGGCACGTACCTCGACGACGTTCGTCAGGCACACAAGGATGCTGGCAACCTGCGCGATGAGTTCGTGCGCGCCAACCTGCGTCTCGTGGTCACGATGGCTCGCCGCTACGACCGTGGTGGTATGCCGCTCGCCGACCTGATCCAGGAGGGCAACCTTGGCCTCATGCACGCGGTCTCGCGCTTCGACTACCGTCGTGGTCTGCGCTTCTCGACCTATGCGTGCTGGTGGATTCGCCACGCGATTGGTCGTGCACTCGCCGACAAGGCGCGCGCCGTCCGCATCCCGGTTCACATGCTCGAGGCGCAGCAGCAGCTCGAGAAGGTGCGCCAGATGCTCGTTGGTGAGCTCGGTCGTCCGCCGTCTCCGCAGGAGCTGGCGAAGGCCGCGCGGGTTCCGCTCGCGAAGCTCAACCAGATGCACCGCTACATCATGGGTCAGCCGATGTCCCTCGACCGGCCGGTCCACGATGATGACGATCGCAGCTTCGGCGACACCATGGCGGATCCGGACAGCGAGGAGCACTCGCCCGAGGACGACATGACCACGGCGACGCTGACGACGCAGGTCCAGCGGCTCCTGCACCACCTCTCGCCGATCGAGGCCGACGTGCTGACCAAGCGCTTTGGACTCGGCGACGACGAGGAGCGCACGTTCCGCGAGATCGGCGACCAGTATCACCTGTCGCGTGAGCGCATCCGCCAGATCCAGAACTCTGCACTCGACAAGCTGAAGCGCGCGCTCGAGCGCGAGCACCGCGGCCACGTCGAGATGTAATCGGCCACCAGGCTGAGCGGGTACTCGCCCGGGGTTCTGAAGAGGCCATCTGGCATCCGCCAGGTGGCCTTTTTTACGTTTCGGTAAGCCGGAATTACGACGACCGGCTCGACCGAGAGCTAGCACAGCTGGATTGACCTGATACGTTCGGCCGCATGAGGTTCTCGATCGCCGGAGCAGTCTGCGTCGCGCTGTTCTCCACTGCCATCGCAGACAACAAGAAGACGCCGTTCGACAGCCGATTGCCGCCACCGCAGAAGCCTGCGGTGGTCAAGGCGCCGCCGTCGACGTACTCGGGTATTGGCGCCGAGAGCGTGACGGCCGAGGACCTCGCCAGGTTCGCGGCGCCGCAGCTCGACGGCAAGGTCTCGCGGCGCATCCAGACCATGCTCGACGTGCGCGGCGCGGGCGGTGGTGCGCTCACGAAGAACGGCCAGCGCATGTTCTTCAACTGGAAGGTCACCGGCACCACGCAGGTGTGGCGCCAGGACGGCGCGATGAAGCTGCCGGTGCAGCTCACCGGTGGCGAGGACAACACGGCCGTCGCCGCGCTCGCACCCGACGACAGCTTCGTGGTGGTGTCGCGCGACGTCGGCGGCCAGGAGAATCCCGGGCTCTACCTCCTCGATCCGAACGGCGGGCCGCTCAAGCTGGTCCAGCACACGCCAAAGGTCCAGACGTCCCTGCAGTTCGTGTCCGACGACAGCAAGTCGCTCTACTTCAGCGCCAACGACATCAAGGACGACTCGTACGCGATCTATCGCTACGACGTGAAGGCTGGCACCCGCGAGCTCGTGTTCGACACGCCCGGCCTGTGGCGCGTCGCCGATCACCGCCACAACGATTGGCTGCTGATCAAGAACCTCGGCAACACACAGCAGGAGGTCTACAACTACAACCTCGCGTCGAAGGCGCTCACGCCGCTGCTCGGCCAGAACGAGACCGAGGAGTACTCCGTCGAGTTTGGTGCCAAGGCCGGTCAGGTGCTCGTGCGCACGAACAAGCTCGGCGAGTTTCATCGCGTGTACTCGCTCGAGGCCGGCAAGCTCACCGCGATCTCGCCGGACATCAAGTTCGACGTGCAGGGCTTCGCGATCGATGACGCGCGTAAGCGGCTCTACATCTCGACGAATGAAGCCGGCTATTCGACGCTGGCGGCGCTCGACGCCAAGACGCTCAAGCCGCTCAAGCTGCCGAACCTGCCCAAGGCCGATCACACGTCGATCGCGTCGCTGTCACGCGATGGCCGCTTCGTGCAGCTCGTCGTGAGCGGCGCGCAAATGCCGCAGACGATGGTCGTGTTCGACTGGCAGACCAAGAAGACCACGACGTGGCGCGTGCCCGAGACGCCCGAGGTCGACGTCAGCAAGTTCGCGACCCAGACCATCGAGACCTATCCCGCGGGCGACGGCACCGCGATCCCGATGTTCGTGCGCCGGCCGACCACGTGCGCTGCGGATCCGTGCCCAGTGATTGTGTCGTTCCACGGTGGACCGGAGAGCCAGGCGCGGCCCGGCTTCTCCGCGGTGGCGCAGCTCTATGTCGATGCAGGCTTCGTCTATGTCGAGCCCAACGTGCGCGGCTCGACCGGCTACGGCAAGGGTTGGCTGCACTCCGACAACGGGGCGAAGCGGCTGAAGGTCATCACCGATATCGAGGATGCGTCGAAGCACATCCGCTCGGCGTGGGCGAAGAACGGCGTCGCACCGAAGGTCGGCGTCGTCGGTGGCAGCTACGGCGGCTACTCGACGCTGATGGCGATGACGTACTTTGCCGGCGCGTACGACGCGGGCGTGGCGCTCTACAGTATCTCGAGCCTCGACACGTTCTTGATGAACACGGCGCCGTATCGCCGCATCCTGCGCATCTCGGAGTACGGCGATCCAGTCAAAGACAAGGAAGCGATGAAGCAGCTGTCGCCGATGACCCACGTCAGCAAGGTGAAGGCGCCGCTGCTCCTGATCCAGGGCGCGAATGATCCGCGCACGCCCGCGGGCGAGGCGATCGTGATCTATCGCGACCTCGAGCGCCGCAAGATCCCTGGCGGGCTGATCGTGTTCCCCGACGAGGGTCACGGTGCCTCGAAGCGCAGCAACATCGTGCTGCAGATCGGTCACACGATCGCGTTCTTCGAGAATCACCTGCTCGCGAAGTAAGTTACGGCTGGCCCGCGACGCGCTGCTCGAGCTTGACGTCGAACCTGCACGCCTGCGTCAGCCTGAGCTTGTGACGCAGCTGCTTCTTGTGCTGGAGCAAGCAGGTCGGCACGACACCCTCGGTCTGGTCACCTGCCGGAGAGGCCAGGTCGACCTCCCCACCTGGCATCAGGATCGCGGCGAAGTGCGCGGCGCCGCCGGGAACCTTCTTGCAGGGCCCCACGAGCTCGTCGATCTCTTTGGTCGCCTTGCGCGTGTCGATGCGCTTGGAATCCGGGCACTGATCGAACACGACCACCGAGGTCACCAGTGAAATCTCGGGCTCGGGTGGCGCATCCACCGGCACCGGGGTCGGCGCGGGCTCTGCGGGCGCCGGCGGATGGGAACCACTCCAGCAGCTCACCAGCATCCCGGCGACCAAGATCCTCGCAGCCCACATGGGGTGGATCATGGCACTCGCGGCGTGGCGGGCGCCAACAAAACGCCGCGCTACAATGGTCGACAATGGCCACGATCGAGAGCTTCGATGACGTGCGCGGGCTCACAGAGCCCGAGCTGCGCGCGTTGCTCGATCGGGGGCGGCCCGAGGAACGAGTGTGGGCCATCTGGGCGCTCGCGCTGCGCTCGACGGAGCCCGCCGACATCGACGCGATCGCTCAGCGCACGGAGCCGGCACCTGGCGTGCGTCGCAACTTCGCGGTCGTGCTCGCCGGTCATGGTCACTACGATCTGCTCGTCGCGCTCGCCAAGCGTGATCCCGAGCCGGTCGTGCGCGCGGCTGCGATGCAACTGGTCACGCGCATCGCGATCGACGGCAAGCTGCCAGCCACCACGGTGAGCGAGCGCGTCGGCGCGGAAGGTGCCGAGGTGAAGATGGCGGTGCTCGGCACGATCTTCGAGGGCGCACCGCCGTGGCTGCTCGAGATCGCCGAACAGCTGCTCGAGGACCGCGATGCCGACTGTCGCTACGAGGCGTTCGAGGCGCTCGTCCGCGCGGGTCGTAGCGCCCCTGCGCTGATGTGGCTCGAGGAAGCACCCGAGGCCGAAGCACGGCTCGCGCTGATGCGGTGGACCTCGCGCGTTCGCGTCGGCCCGTGTGCGATCGCGCTGTCACGTGCATCGCGTCGCCTGCGCCGCCTGTTGATCGAGACCGTTCGTGTCGCGAGCTGGCAGGAGCTCGCGCCCGCCGTTGGCGACGAGCCTGCCCTGCTTCGCACGCTGGCCGGCCGCGCGCCGCACATCGTCGAGCAGATGCCGCTGAGCGAGCTGGTGCGGGCTGCGCTGCGCGAGGCGCGCGACATGTGGATCACCGCGATCGGCAACCGCTTGGCCGCGCTGCCCTCACCGGATGCTGACGTGGTGCCGATGCTCCCCGAGCTGTGCGAGCTGTGCACGCTGCGGATCTCGCAGATCGACGTGGCGACCGAGGAGCTTCGCGGCGACGACGATCCGCATCTCGTGATCGAGCGCGAGCAGCTGTCCGATGCGCGTGCCGTGTACGAGAAGGCGCTCGAGCACGCGCTGCGCCTCGTCGTGCACTAAGCGGGCAAACGACCGATCAGGAACCGCACCAGCGCCTCGCACTTCGGCACGAACGTGTCGAGCTCGACATACTCGGTCGACGTGTGGAACCCAGCGCCGCGGGGACCGAGCCCGTCGATCGCGGGCACGCCGAGCGGCGCGATGGTGTTGGCGTCGGAGCCGCCGCCGAGCAGCGGGGCCTCGCCGTCGCCCAGGCCGCATGCACGGGCGCATGCGGCGTACTCGTCGCGCAGCGCGGCCGATGCACCGGTGCGCTCGAGCGGCAGCCGGTTCACCCCGCCCTGCACTTCCAGCGTGACGCCCCGAACGGCCGCGCCGGCGGTGGCTGCAGCTTCGCGCAGCGAAGCGACGAGCGCCTCGGCGTCGGCGACGGTCTGGTAGCGCAGGTCGAGCTTGCACTCGGCGCGCTCGGGCACCGTGTTCTTCGAGGTACCGCCGGTGAACTGACCGACGTTGACCGTGATGCCGCGGGCGTAGTCGGTGAGCGCCTGGGCGGCGTCGACGAACTTGGCGAGCGCGACGATCGCGTTCGCACCGTCCGCGTGATTGTTGCCGGCGTGCGCCGCCTTGCCGTGCGCGATCACGGTCATGGCGCCGACGCCCTTGCGGCGCGTGATGATCATGTCGTTGGCCCGACCGGACTCGAACACCAGCGCGCACGAGGCGCCGGTCGCGAGCTCGCGCAGGTGGGCGGCGGAGGTCGGCGATCCGACCTCCTCGTCGGCGACGCACGCGACGATCACGGGCAAACGCGCGAGCACGCCGGCATCATCGAGTGCGGCCAGCGCCGTGCGAATGATGGCGAGGCCGCCCTTCATGTCGAGCGCACCGGGGCCGACGGCGCGGTTGCCGTCCTCGCGCCAGCCCTCGAAGTGGCCGGGCGGGAACACGGTGTCGTGGTGGCCGACCAGCACGACCGGCGCCCCCGGCGCGGCCGTCCGCCAGACCAGGTGGTCGCCATAGGCATCGCCGCCCGGGATCGTGGTCAGGGCGAGTGGACCGAGCGCATACGCCTCGCGCAGCATGGCCCCGACCCGGTTCACGCCCTCGATGTTCGCGGTGAAGCTGTTGACCTCGACCCAGCGGCGCGTGAGCGCGAGCATTTCGGGGCCACGGGCGCGGACGGCGGCAAGTGCGGCATCCAGGGTGGACTCGGCGGGATGTGACACGGTGGTGCGAGGCATGGCATACCTCCGCCCACGATGGCAAAGCGATTCAAGGCAGCAATCATCGGAGGCAGTGGCTACGGCGGCGCGGAGATGGCGAGGCGCCTCCTCCTGCACCCGGACGTCGAGCTGGTGCGCGTGGCATCGATCGATCACGTCGGCGAGCCACTCGGCGCGGTGCATCCCAACCTCGAGGGCGCGACCGACCTCGTGTTCGAGGACCTGTCGCCGACCGACGCCGCCAAGGGATGCGATGTCGTCCTGCTCGCGCTGCCTCACAAGGTGACCGCCGCGAAGGTCCCCGAGCTGATGGCCACCGGCGTGAAGATCGTCGACATGTCGGGCGACTTCCGCCTGCGTGACGCTGCGGTCTACGAGAAGCACTACGGCGCGAAGCATCCGCACCCCGATCTCCTCGCGAGCACGTTCGTCTACGGCCTGCCCGAGCTCAACCGCGCCGCGATCAAGGCAGCGAAGTACGTCGCATCGCCGGGCTGCTTCGCGACCACGATCGAGCTCGCGCTGCTACCGCTCGCGCGTGCGGGCATGCTCGAAGGCGCGGTCGTCCACGTCATGGGCATCACCGGCTCGTCGGGCTCGGGCATCGCGCCGCAGGCCGGCACGCATCACCCGAGTCGCGCAGGTAACTTGAAGACGTACAAGCCGCTCGACCACCAGCACGTCCCCGAGATCGTGCAGACGCTCGCCGACGCCGGCGCCAAGGGTGTCGAGCTGCGGTTCGTGCCGGTGTCCGCGCCGCTCACGCGCGGCATCTTCGCGTCGTGCTTCCTCGAGCTCGACGCCTCGATCGATGCGGCCAAGCTCGCCGCGCTCTACGACGAGTCGTACGCGCGCGAAGCATTCGTGCGCCGCCCCAAGAAGCGCCTGCCCGAGGTCGTCGCGGTTGCCGGCTCGAACTACGTCGAGGTCGGCTTCGCCGTCGGCTCCGTCGCCCACGGCAAGCGCACGGTCACGGCGTTCTCCGCGATCGACAACCTGATCAAGGGTGGCGCCGGCCAGGCAATCCAGAACATGAACCTGGTCCTCGGTTGCGACGAGAAGGCCAGCCTCGAGGATCTGGGGAACTGGCCGTGAGTCTCGTCGTCAAGATCGGCGGCGAGGTCATCGGCTCGGGCGAGGCGAAGTCGCTCGCGCAGGACCTCAAGGTTCTCGTCGACGAAGGCGCACTCGTGGCGATCGTTCATGGCGGTGGTCCGCAAGCGACCGCGCTGCAGAAGCAGCTCGGGCTCGAGACCAAGCAGGTCGCCGGGCGCCGCGTCACCGACGCCGCGACGCTCGACGTGATGAAGATGGTCCTCGCCGGCAAGCTCAACGTCGACCTGTGCGCGATCATGAACGCCGCTGGCATCTCGGCGGTCGGCCTGCATGGCGCGTCGAGCCTGGTCGTTCGCGCGTCGCGGCGGCCACCCAAAGTGTATCCCGGTGCCGGCGACGAGCCGGTGGACATGGGCTTTGTCGGCGACGTGATCGGCTTCAACCTCGATCTGCTACGTACGCTGTGGGACGCCAAGTACGTCCCGGTGATCGCGTGCCTTGGTGCCGATGCCGAAGGCGGCGTCTACAACATCAACGCGGACATGGTCGGCAACCAGCTCGCCGCAGCGCTGAAGTCCGATCGGCTGTTCCTCGTGACCTCGGCGCCGGGCGTGCTGCGCGACATCAACGAACCGTCGTCGCGGTTGCCGCAGCTCACGTGCGCGGAGGCGCGTGCCGCGATCAAGGATGGCACGGTCACCGGCGGCATGATTCCGAAGCTCGAGGAAGCGATGGCCGTCGTCGATCAGGGCGTCGGCGCGATCCACATCCTCGGCAAGCTCGGCCCCGGCGATCTGGTCCGCGCGGTGCGCGAGCCCGGCTCCGTCGGGACGACGCTGCGTCCTTAGTCGACGACGCGCGCGGGCGCGACTTGCGGCTCGCGCGGCAGCGGAGGCACCGGTAGCACGGTGACCACGAGTGCCGCCACGGCCGTTGCCAGCGACCCGACGAAGACGAGCACGATCGACAGCCCGATCGTCTCCATGAAATAGCCGAGGTCTCCCAGCGCCTGGATGTCGCCAGGGAGCATGGGAAGCGTGGTGACGAGCGCGAGGACCGCCGGCCATTTGCGCGTGGTTGCGCAGAACGCCGCGTACCCAGCGGCTGCGGCTCCGACCACCATCCCGATCGTGCCGAGGTGCATCGACCACATCGAGAAGCCAAGCGTACTGCCGAGCCAGGACATCCCGATCAATGGGCTCAGCGCGATGAAGAACAGGATCGTGTAGCGGCGCTTCACGCGTCTACCAGTGGCGCGCCGGTCGCGCCCTCCGCGTGATCGCGGGTGATGCCGGGCGCGAGATCGATGATGCGGAAGCCGTGACCGGTCGGCTCGAACGCACCGAGCTCGGTGATGACGAGCGACACCACGCGGGTCGCGGTAAGCGGGTAGTCGCACTTCTGGACGAGCTTGAATTCTTTCTTCTTCGTCGTGTGCTGCATCATCGCGATCACGCGGCGACAGCCGGACGCGAGGTCCATCGCACCACCGATGCCCATGACCTTGCCGCCCGGCACCGCCCAGTTCGCGAGGTCACCACCAGCGGAGACCTGCATCGCGCCGAGGATCGCGAGGTCGACGTGACCACCGCGGATCATTGCAAAGCTCGACGCCGAATCGAACGTCGAGCCACCGGGCAGCACGGTCACGGTCTGCTTGCCGGCGTTGATGAGGTTTGGATCCTCCTCGCCCTCGTAGGGGAACGGCCCCATGCCGAGCAGGCCGTTCTCCGAGTGCAGCCACGCGTGGCCCTCGGGCAAGTAGTCGGCGACCTGCGTCGGCAAGCCGATGCCGAGGTTCACGATCGAGCCGCCCGGAATCTCGCGCGCCGCACGACGCGCCATGTCTTCGGTGGACCAGGTCATGCGCGCTTCCTTACCGTCTTGTACTCGAACGCATTCTCGTGCTCGGGCACGTGAATCAGCTTGTGTACGTAGATGCCCGGCAGGTGAACCGCATCGGGATCGATCGAGCCGTTGTCGACGAGCTTGTCGCACTCGACGAGCGTGAGCCTGGCGGCGGTCGCCATCACCGGGTTGAAGTTCTTCGCCGTGCGCCAGAACCGCAGGTTGCCGAAGTGATCGGCCATCTGGGCACGCACGAGCGCGACGTCGCCGTGCAGCGCACGCTCGAGGATGTAGCGGCGGCCGTCGATCTCGCGGACCTCCTTGCCCTCCTCGACCACGGTGCCCACGCCGGTTGGCGTGAAGAACGCGGGGATGCCGGCACCGGCGGCGCGCATGCGCTCGGCGAGCGTGCCCTGCGGCGTGATCTCGACGAGGACTTCACCCGACGCCATGCGCGTGTGCAGATCCTCGTTCGCGCCGATATAGCTGCAGATGACCTTGCGGATGATGCCGGCCTTGAGCCACGTCGCGAGGCCCTTGCCGAGGTTGCCCGCATTGTTCGAGACCAGCGTCAGATCCTTCACGCCGCGCTCGACGACACCGCGGATCAGCGCCTCGGGATTGCCCGAGAGGCCGAAGCCACCGCACATAATGGTCATGCTGTCGCGCAGCGGCTCGAGCGCCTCCGCGATCGACGCGACCACCTTGTTTGCATGCTTCCCGGTCATTTGGATCCGAATGCTGCCACGGCCGCGTCGCCGAAAGCGCGCACGCCCGTCACGAGCTCCTGCTCGGTGATGCACAGCGGCGGCGAGATGATCGCGGTGCCGCGCTTGCCGTCGACATGGAGCGACAGCATGCGCGCGGCCAGCTCCTTGCTGAACGCCGGCCAGGCACCGAGGGGCGCGCCCGCCGGATCGATCTCGAGACAGCCGAGCAGGCCGAGGCCGCGCACGAAGCTCGGCGGTGCGATGCGCGCTGCGACCGCGTCGAGCTCGCGGCGGAGAACGGGGCCGAGCCGCGCGGCGTTCTCGTACATGTGCTCGTCCGCGTAGACCTTCATGGTCTCGAGCGCGGCGGCACACGCCGTGGGATGCGCGTAGTAGGTGAGGCCAGCGACGAGCGTGTGGTCCTCGAAGTGCTTTGCGATCGCGTCGCTCACGATCACGGCGCCGATCGTCGCGTAGCCCGATGCCATGCCCTTGGCGATCGTGATCAGGTCGGGCGTGACGTTCCAGTGCTGGAAGCCGAAGGCCTTGCCGGTGCGGCCAAAGCCCGTGAGGACCTCATCGGCGACGAGCAGCGCGCCCTCTTCGTTGCACGCCTCGCGCACGATCGGCCAGTACTCGGGCGGCGGCACGAGCACGCCATTGGCGCCGGGCACGGGCTCGAGAAACACCGCGGCGACCGAGCGCGGCCCCTCGAGCTTCATCACGTCGCCGATGTTGGTGGCGCACTCCCGCTTGCACGTATCGAGCGTCTTGCCGAAGGGGCAGCGGTCGCAGTAGCAGTCCTGCACGTGGATCACGCCCGGGATGCCGGGCTCGAGCGGCGCGCGGCGCCAGTCGCCGGTGAGCGAGAGCGCGCCCATAGAGGCGCCGTGATAGCTGCGGTAGCGCGCGACGTTCTTGAGCCGGCCGGTGACGAGCCGCGCGATCTTGAGCGCGTTCTCGTTGGCCTCGGCGCCGCCGAGCGTGAAGAACACTTTGCCCTGCAGAAAGCCCGGGCCCGCCATCTCGAGCAGCCGCTTGGCGAGCTCGACCTTCGCCGGGTAGACCGCGTTCGGTGCGCTGATACAGAGCTGATCGGCCTGGCGCTTGATCGCCTCGACGATGCGCTTGTTCCCGTGGCCGGCGTGAACCTGATAGCTCATCGCGCCGAGGTCGAGCCAGCGGCCGCCGTCGGCCGTCGTGAACCAGGCGCCCTCGCCGCCCGTGAGCTCGAGCGGCTTCGCCGCGTTCTGTGCGGTCCAGGTGAAGAAGAACGGATAGTCGCTCACGGGTTCACCTCGTAATCGAAGGCGGCAGACTTGCGCAGCTCCTCGAGGAGCATCGCCGTATCGGGCCAGCTCAGCTCGAGCCGCAGCGGCAGCCGCGTCAGGAACGGCTCGACTTCCTGTCGGAGATAGCGCGGCGGATAGGCCGCCTTGAAGACCTCGATCGTGGCCTCCGGATCACGCACCTTGGTCACGACGAGCGTGTTCGCGGCACCGATGCGGAAGCCGTGCTCACGCGCCCACGCCTGCGCCGCTTCATCAAGCGCTGGCTCGTGGCCGATCGCGTCTGCGTCGGTCACAACCGCCATTTCTCGGGCGCGACGTTGTGGATGAGGCCCTGCTGGGCCCACCACTCACCACTGTCGAGGTTCATCGCGAGCGCGCCGCACGTCGCGGTGCCATGCGGTGCCTCGGGCGTCGACATGTTCGTGCAGATGCTGCGCGGCCAGTTGTCCTCGTTGCCGAGGCGCAGCCACGCATCGTCGAGATCCTTGAGCACCTTGCGCTCGAGGTCGTGCTCGAGCCACTTCATGCGGTCGTAGGTCGTGCTCGTCTCGGGCACCTTGCTGCGCGCGGCGACGTCGGCGTCGAGGCAGTGGTTCGTGTGACAGAACGACTTCTTCTCGCCGGCGAAGATCATGCGGCGACGCGTGCCCGAGGCCTCGATCGCGAACGCTTCCTTACGGTCGGCGACGAAGTAGTGATGCCCCGAACCGATCGGGCTGTTCGCGATCAGGTCGCGCGCCTCGGCGGCGGTGTCGAGGTGGAGCGCGCGCCGGACCACGGCGGGCCACACGACGCCGAGCGTGGCGTCCGTCGAGAACAGGTTATTGATCGCGACGGCGACGCGCTCGCTGTTCATGCCGGCCATGCCGAGGCAACCGGTCACGGTGAGCAGGCGCGCCGCGGGGCCGTCCTCGCTCTCGGGAATGCCGAGCACCATGACGTACGGAATCGCGGTGGCGTGCATGTCCCAGGTCTGCGCCAGGATGCGTCCGGTGACCGTCTCGGCCCAGATCGTCGAGCAACCCTCGCCGCCGCTCGCTGGATCGGGGATGCGCACCGCGCCCGACCAGTCGCGACCGCCCGAGGTCATGTCCGGATCGTCGCCGGTCGGCGCCATGCGCCACGTGGCTGGATCGGGATCGAGGTCGCGCAGATCGGTGTAGTGGTTCGCGACCACGATCTCCTCGGGCGCAATGATGGCTCCCTCGGCGATCCCGATCAGCTCCTCGTAGAGTCCCTTGTGATAGCGCTCGAGCACCGGCAAGTGCGCTTTCGCCGTCGACAGCACTTGCTCGCGGCTGGTGAACGCGCCGACACGCGTGCACAGAAACGATCGGATCGCTGCGAGCGCCTTGATCTCACCGCGAAAACTCTCGCCGTGGATCCGACCCCACTCGCGCGGGGACTTGCCGGCTGGTAGCTCGAGAACTCTCATACTGCCTCCTTGAGAGCGGCGGCCGCCGCGGCGATCTGGTCGAGTGCGGGCACGATGCCAAGCTTGCCGTTCGGGAACTGGCGCACGCGGATGCCGTGCTCGGCGAGCGTGTCGGCGAGCTGCTTGCCCCCGTCCACGACGCGATACGCGCCGACACCCTGCGGGGTGAGGTCGAGCCCGCGCAGTGCGTCGTCGAGCGCCTTGCTCTGCGCGGTGACATCGATCGAGCGAGCCGCGCGCAGCTGGTGATGCTGGCGTACCAGCGACAGCTCGTCGCCATCCCACGTCGACACCAGCGTGAGCGGCGTCGGCACGAACCAGCGCGCCGACGTGTGCAGGTAGCCGGTCTGACCGCCACCCCACCATGCGAGCACGTCGGGGATGAGACCCAGCGATGGCGACATGAACGCACCGAGGCCCGAGCGATAGGTATGGGTCGTGGTCTCGATCGCGATCAGCGGCAGGTCGAGCTCCTTGCGAAGCGCATCGAGCGCGGTCGCAAACTCGGCGGTCAGCGTGGCACCGGTGCGCTCCTGCACGATCTCGTAGACGAAGCCGAGGACCTTGGTCGGTCCGCCCGCGGCGGCGACCGCGGCACGCAGCGAGCTGATCGTTGCGTCGACGCCGTTGCTCGGATGCGGAACGCGCGGCCACGCGAAGTGCCCGGGCCCGCCGCGATGCGTGCTCGGATCCGACAGCGAGCGGCACGTCGCGACGGTGTGACCGTAGTAGCCACCGTCCAGACCGATCGCCGTGTGCGCTTCCTTGCGCATAACCTTCATCAGGCGCAGCGCCTTGTCGACCGTCTCGTCGCGACTCGACGTGAGGTAGATGTGCGGCAGCTCCGGCACCAGCGCGCCGAGCCACTCGAGCGCGCGGACCGTGGCCGGCGTGACATAGTTCATCAGCGTGAGCTTGTTGACCGCCGGGCCGTAGAGCAGCCCCTTGGCCTCCGCTTCGCGGAGCGACGGCGGACCGTCGGCGAACGGCTTGGTGAGCCCCGACGCGAGATCGATCTCGATCTCGTACTCGCCGGCCACGCGGGCCGCACGCTGGCGGCGCTCGTCCTGCACGAGCACCGGATCGGGTGCGAACACGCCGAGCGGGATCCGGTAGTAGATCGCCTGCCCCTCGGGATCCTCGTACTGACCGGTGAGCACGCTCACGACGTGCGCGCCGAACACGCGGTTCAGGTGCGTCATCTGGGCGGTGCGGCCAACGCGGTTGCGGCCGGTGACGTAGCGGTAGCGCGGCTGCCCGTCGGCCTTCTTGCGCGCCGCCGCATCGCGGAGCTGCAGCTCCTTGAGCTTGCGGCCGATGCCCGAGCTCTGATAGCTCGGCGCGACGGTGATCGACACCGAGTACATCGTGTTGTGCTTGCCGAGCATCGCGTCGTCGTCGCAACCCTCGGTGTCCTTGCTCTGCTCGAGCGGGCCACCGATCGCGAATGCAACGAGCTGCAGGCCGCCCTGCGGACCAGGCGCCTCGCCGACGATGAGCGAGCCATCTGGATCCTCGATCGCGGCACGAATCTCGGCGGGCGGCGTGCGGCGCGCGGGCTCGTAGACCTGGTACTCGATGTCGAGGATCGCGGGCAGATGCTCCATGACCTCGCCGTGCGGCGCAACGCGGTACACGACCTCGGCCGGCGGGACCTTGTCGGGCGGCGGTGCGGTCTGGTCTTCCCACTCGGGAGGCTTGCGGTCCGGGTGCGCGTCGATCCACGACAGGGACCGACGGATCGCCTCGAACAGCATGTCGATCTCGCGGGCGAGGAACGAGTCGCTCAGGCGATAGCGCGCAGTCCTGGTGCCGGCGGCAAACACGATCGCACCGCGCCAGAACCGCTGGTTGATGAATGCCTCGAGCATCGCGGGGGTGGGCAGATCGAACGCGAACGCATAGCCGGCGCCGCGCGGATTGCCGACGAGGTGCGGGTAGGCGCGCGACAGCTGGGCGAGCCGCGGCACGACGAGCTTCTCGATGCGCTCGGCATTGTGTGACATCGAGACCATGTCGGCGTGAATGCGCCCGCGCACGAGCGACGCGCCATGCGCAGTGGCCGGTTCGGGATCCGCGAACCGCGACATCACGACGCCGACCTGCGCGCGCTTCGCGAACGTGACCGCATCGGGGTAGTCCTGCTGGCCGCGCGGCGACAGCAGCCGGAACTTCGAGTGCCACGCGAACGGGCCGCCGAGACCAAAGCCGACCTGAACCTCGTCGAACACGAGCCACGTCTCGTGCTTGCGCGTGAGCAGGCGCAGCGCGCGGAAGAAGCGCTCGGTGGCGAAGCGATCGCCGCCCTCGGACTGCATCGGCTCGATGATCACGCACGCGTACTCGCCGCCCTTGATGGCCTCGTGCACCGCGGACAGCGACGCTACTTCGGCGGCGAGTAGCGGGTTGTCGTTCGCGTCGCCGAAGCGCTCCACGAGATCGGCGAGGTCCGCGTTGGCGCAGGCCGCATAGAACCCGCTCGGCGCGGTGGGCTCGTCGCCCGGCGTGGTCCACACCGGGTACGGCGCGAACGTGCACTGATAGCCGGCGAGCTCGAACTGCGCGCGCTTGGCCGGCGAGTGCGTGGCGTGGAGCGCGAGCCAGGTGCGGCCGTGGAAGCTGCCTTCGAACGCGAGGACCTTCGTCGCCTGCGGGCGCTGCGAGTTGATCCGGCACAGTGCCATCGCCTTCTCGTTGGCCTCGGCGCCCGACGCCACGAACGTGACGTGCGGCAGGCCGGGAACGAGCTGGCGCAGCACGTTGGCGTAATCGATCGCGGGCCAGGTCTCGTGGACCGCGTTGTCCTCGCACACGACAAGCGTGTCGCCGAACACCCCCTCGGTGTACGCGCACACCACCGGATCCTCGGCGAAGCCACCGACGACGGTCGCGGTCTGGCTCATGCCGTCGAGCACGGCCATCGGATTCTTGTCGATCGAGACCATCCACGGCCCGGCGGAGCGCAGGTGATCGAACACTGGCGGCTTCTTCTCCTTGGGCACGCGGTCGCCGGCGTAGAGGCGGGCGAGCAGCGCAGCGCTCTCGGGCAGCTTGCCGCCATCGGGGCGATGGATCGACATCGGGCGCGGCATCTCGACGAGATCGCGCGAGGCCTCCACCGCTTCCTCGGCGATGTGCTGCTGCTCGAGCCGATCGAGATCGTAGCCCGGCAGGTGCGGCGCGAGCTGCGGGTGCGCGGTGACTGCACCGATCGGATTCTCGAGCGTCGACAGCGGCACTGTGACGTTGCGGTGCGCCCACGCGCCGGCCGGGCGGTAGTTGCCACTCTTGCCGACGCCGTAGAACGGCAGGCGCGGGCTGGCCAGGTTCGTCGAGCGGTTGTGGTTCAGCATGCCGGACTTCGTGCGCGCGGCGTACTGCTCGAAGCGCGCGCGCGAGCCCGTGAACACCGAGTTCACGAAACCGTAGGGGCTCTCGTTGAGCGCGGCGATCGCCTCGTCGTCGGAGTCGATCACTTCGACCGAGAGATCCGGGCCAAACACCTCGACGTCGGTGTAGCCGGGCAGCGCGTGCACGCCATCGGGATAGCGATGCAGCGAGCCCGAGCGGTAGTAACCGCCGGGCAGCTTCTCGCCGCCGACGATCGGCTCAGCGCCGGCTTTGCGGGCGGCGGCGATCGCGTGCTCGACCTTGGTCAGCGCTCCCTGCGTGGCCACCGGGCCTGCGAAGACGTTGGCATCCTCGGGGTTACCGAACTTGAGCTGGCGCACCACCTTGGCGAGCGCGTCGATGAAGCGGTCGGCGATCTTGCGGTGCACGAGAACGCGCTCGGTGCCGGTGCAGCGCTGGCCCGCCGACAGATAGCCGCCGACGATCACCTCGTGCACGGCCTGGCGCGGTGCGCTGTCCTCGAGGACGACACACGCGTTCTTGCCGCCCATCTCGAGCGCGACCAGCAGCTCCGGTCGATCGACCGACGCCTCGAGGATGCGGCGACCGACCGCCCAGCTGCCGGTGAAGCACAGCCCGCGCAGGTGTCGGTTCGCGACCATCGCCGCGCCGACCGAGCCGTCGCCAATGACGAGGTTGAACACACCGGGCGGAAGCTTCGCCGCGTGCGCGGCCTCGGCATACCGCTGCCCGACGAGCGGCGTGATGTCGCTCGGCTTGACGACGACGGTGTTGCCGGCGAGCAGCGCCGGAACCACATGCGCGTGGCACAGGTGGACCGGGAAGTTGAACGGGCCGATCACGCCGACGACGCCGAGCGGCTGGAACCGAAGCGATTCGCCGGCGGCGACGGAGCCCGCCTTGAGATCCGCGGCCATCGCGCCGCGCACGAGATCGAAGCGGCCGAGCACGGTGGCAACCTCGGTCTTGGCCTCGCTGCGGAGCTTGCCGGTCTCGAGGACGATCGCATCGGCGATCTGGTCAGTGCGGGCCGCGAGCTCGGCCTTGAAGCGATCGAGATGTGCATTGCGCGCGGCCGGCGTCAGCGCGGCCCATGCGGGCTGGGCGGCGGCCGCGGCCGCGGCGGCGTCGGTGACGGCGGCGGCGGTGAAGCCGGTCTCGAACACCACCGCGCCGTCAGCGGCGGGATTTCGCGAGACGAGAGCGCTGCCCGATGGCGCGATAAATTCGCCATCGATGTAATTACCCAGGGGCTGCACCGCGTAAATAGACCACGAAATCACGGGTAGGTGCCCCTGCCCCAGTGGCCGGCCGATCCGTGTCCCGGCGGGCGGGCACCAAGACGAAAAACCGTGCTATCAAGCGGGTCTAGATGGCCTCGCTGGTCTTTCTCGCCGGCCCGATCGCGGGGCGTCGCTACAAGCTCGGCGAGGGCGAGTACGTCATCGGTCGGCGATCGGACTGCCAGATCTTTGTACCCGACATGCGCGTGTCGCGGCAGCACGCGCGGCTGTGGAAGGAGGGCGACGGCTGGACGCTCGAGGACCTCGGCTCCAACAACGGGACGTACATCAACGGCAATCGTCTGCAGGGCTCGACGCAGCTCAAGAACCAGGACGAGATCCTGATCGCGAGCAACAAGATCCGCGTCGAGTCGCAGGAGCAGAGCAGCGACTCACTGCCCAACGTCGAGAAGCTCGTGACCGTGGTCGACGCGGGCGCGAACGCGCTGATCAAGGCGCGTGACGAGTCGAACACCGGGCGGCTACCGCTGATCAGCTCCGGCATGATCAGCGTGACTGATCAGAAGGCGGTCCGCCTCATCGAGCGCAAGCTCGAGGCCCTCACGCAGATCCTCCAGGCCACCGCATCGAGCGAGACCGAGGAGATCCTGCTCGAGAAGCTGAGCGACGCACTGCTCGAGCTGTTCCCGCAGGCGGAAGACGTCGGCGTGCTCGTCGAGGACGAGCGTACGGGCAAGCTCCACATCAAGTGCCAGCGTCACCGGCAGGCGATCCGGATGACCCAGATGACCGCGACCAACCCGGCCGAGGTCGGCCCGGGGTTCATCGGTCCGAAGCGGCCTGCCGGTCACCAGCTGCGCGTGCCGGGCACGATCATCCAGCACGTGGTGAGTGATCGCCGCGGCGTGCTCCTCGGCGAGACGTCCGACGAGGCGAACGAGGCCGTCGGCACCCGCATGGGCGCGCCGCTCATCTATCACGGTGCTCATTACGGCGTGGTCTACGTCGAGAGCAAGACGCAGTCGTTCCGCCAGGAAGACGTCGATCTATTGCAGACGATCGCGACGCAGGCGGGACTCGCGATGCATGCCGCGCGCGTCGCCGGTCAGCTCGCTCGTCGTGAGCGGCTCGAGCGCGACCTGCTCGTCGCGCGACAGATCCAGCGCAGCTTGCTGCCGGCCAACGTCCCGCAGGTCGTGGGTCTCGACTTCGCCGTGCACTACGAGCCCGCGTATCAGATCGGCGGCGACTTTTACGACTTCATCTGGCACGACCCGGCGCACCTCGGGCTGTGCGTCGGTGACGTCGCCGGCAAGGCGATCAGCGCCGCGCTCTACATGGCGCGCATCACGAGCGAGCTGCGATCGCGCGCCGCGATCGCGCGCACCCCTGCCCGGCTGCTTCGCCGCGTGAACACCGAGATCGCCCAGCTCGGCGATGACGGCATGTTCGCGACGCTCGTCTACTGCATCTACGATCTCGAGACGCGGAGCCTGGTGTTCACCAACGCCGGCCACTGCACGCCGCTGCTTCGCCGCGGTGATCGCGTGTTCCCGCTGCACGCCGAGCGTGCGCACACGCCGCCCATCGGTGTGACCGCCGAGCTCGAGGCTGGCGAGGCGCGCGTGCAGCTGCAATCGGGCGACATGCTCATCATGGTGTCCGACGGCATCCTCGAGGCGCGCGATGCCCGCGGGGTCGAGTACGGGCTGTCCCGGCTGTCCCGCCGCATCCGGACCGCACGCGGATCGGCCGAGGACGTGGTCAAAGCGATCCTCGCAGACGTCGATTCCCATCAGGCCCATGACGCGCAGGGCGACGATATGACCATCCTGGCGATGGCCATCGAAACGCGGCGGGCGAAGCGCAAGACCACAACGATTCCAGGTGTTTTACCGTCCGACGCGCCGCCGAGCACGCAGCTCGAAACCGAGGGCGGAACGCCTGCCGCCGATGTCGATTCCGTCGACGAGTGACCCTCTTGCCAAGTGGCTGGAGTCCGTGCCATAAGTCCGCTCCCCCGCCCTTCAGCGGAGCAGTGTTATGGCTAAAAAAGGTAAATCGGGCCGCGAGCTCATCCGCCTGGTGTCGACGGCGGACACCGGCTTTTTCTATACGACCTCGAAGAATCGCAAGCGTACCCCGGACAAGCTCGTGCTGAAGAAGTACGACCCGGTTGTGCGTAAGCACGTCGACTTCAAAGAGTCGAAGATCTAAGGAGCGGTGCCATGTCTCGCGTTTGCCAAGTAACCGGCAAGAAGCCGCTCGTCGGCTCCAACGTCAGCCACTCGAACCGCCACACCAAGCGGCGTTTCGAGGTCAACCTCATGAACAAGCGCTTCTGGCTCGAAGACGAGAAGCGCTGGATCGCGATGCGCGTCTCGGCTCGCGGCATGCGCCTGATCGACAAGCTCGGTCTGCCGACGGTTGTCGCGCAGATGCGCGCCCGCGGCGAGAAGCTCTAGCTTCTCAGGTCGTGATGCTTCGCGCGCGACGGTCTTTCGAGGTCGTCCGCGCGATTGCCGTTTTCGGCGGGCTTGCAGCCTGCTCCAGCAAGAGCCCCGACGCACCTCGCGTTCCCGCTGCTCGATCGCAGACGATCGCGACCAGCCGCGCGGGTCATGCACTCGCTGGGGTCGCTGCCGACGGGACGACCGTGTTCGCCGCCTACCGGATCTTCGAGCGGAAGGTGTCGGTCGTCGAGGCGCGACGCGGTGGCGCGATCTCGTGGAGCGCAAACCTCGACGGTACCGCCGGCGAGCTCGCGGTCGCGGGTAGCCAGATCGGCGTCGTGCTCGCCACCCACGGCGAGGTCGGTGCCGGCCCGGGCTCGGGCCCGACCGGAACCGAAATGCGCATCGGCGTCCGTGGCGATCCAGGCGCGATGCTCGTCGCGCTCGATCGGGCAAGCGGTGCGCGGCGCTGGCACAGGCCGTTCGAATCGACGGAGTGGGTGATCCTCACATCGGTCGCCGCGATCGGTGACGAGCTGGTGGTCGGCGGCTCGTTCGGCGGCACGCTGCGCATCGCCGACAAGGTCGTGACCAGTGGCGGCGGTAGCGATGGCTTCGTCGCCCGCATCCGCGCCGACGGCAAGCTCGCGTGGCTCGTGCGGCTGGGCGGTACGTTCTCCGACGGCGTCCACGGCGTCGCCGTCGGTGGCGATCCGAAGTCGCCACGCATCGCGATCGCCGGCGCGTTCTCGCTCACCGCCGAGATCCAGGGCGAGCCCCTCAAGTCGATCGACGACAAGTCGCCGTTCGGCGATGGCTTCGTCGCGGAGCTCGATGGCAACGGCGTGCGTCGCTGGAGTGCGAGCTTTGGCAGCCGCGCCGACGATGTGGTCGCGGGCGTCGCGATCGATCCGCGCGGCGAGATTGTCGTCGCGGCGAATGTCCACGAGGCGCTCTCGATCGCGGGCTCGGCCCTCGTCCCGCGTGGCGCCGGCGATGGCCTCGTGATCTGGTACGGCGCGGGCGGCGAGCTCGGCAACGCAGTCCTCGTCGGCGGCAACGACTTCGATGGCCTGCGCGCGATTGCCATGGTCGGCGAGCACGTGATCGTCGGTGGCTTCTTCTCGGGCAAGCTCGGGCTCGGCGATCGCGAGCTGGCCGCGGGGGGCGGCGACGATGCGTTCCTCGCCGCGCTCGATGCGAACGGCACCGTCGCGACCGCGTGGCACGTCGGGGGCGACGGCCGCGAGGAGCTCACGTCGCTTGCCGCATTCCCGGGCGGCTTTGTCGCGGGCATCGCGCACACGCTGGGCGCGAACGTCGAAGACGCGAAGCTCGCCGCGCCGCCCGCCGGCACGACCGGCGCTGCCCTCGCGGTCCGCGGCCTGTAGCTCAGACTTCGACGAGCATGCGCTCGGGCGCCTCGAGGCGATCTTTCACCGCCACGAGGAACGACACGGCTTCGCGACCGTCGACGACACGATGGTCGTACGACAACGCGATGTACATCATCGAGCGAACCTTGACCTCGTCGCCGATGACCATCGCCCGCTTGACGATGTTGTGCATGCCGAGGATGCCGGTCTGCGGATAGTTGAGTAGCGGCGTCGACATCATCGAGCCGTAGATGCCGCCGTTCGTGATGGTGAACGTGCCGCCCTGCAGATCGGGCATCGCGAGCTTGCCGCTGCGAGCGCGCTCCGCGAGATCGAGGATGCCCTTCTCGACGCCGGCAAATGACAGCTCGTCGCAGTCGCGGAGCACCGGCACCACGAGGCCCTTCGGCGCCGATACCGCGATGCCGAAGTCGTAGTGCTTCTTGTAGACGATGTTGCCGCCGATGACCTCGGCGTTGACGCCGGGGAAGAGCTTCGCGGCAGCGACGCACGCCTTCACGAAGAACGACATGAAGCCGAGCTTGGCGCCGTGCGCCTTCTCGAAGGTCTCCTTGTACTTCGTGCGTAGCTCCATGATCGCCGTCATGTCGACCTCGTTGAAGGTCGTCAGCGACGCGGACTCCGACTGCGCCTGTACGAGCCGCTCGGCGACGCGCTTGCGCAGCGGCGACATCGCCACGACCTCGTCGCGCGGATCGACCGCCGCGAGGCGAGCTTCCTCGGACGGACCCGACGGTGCGGCCGGACCCTGCGCACCACGCGCGGGCAGCGCACCGGTCTCACGCGCGGTCGCGCGCTGTGACGGCGTTAGCTTGAGCAGCTGATCCTTGTCCAACTTTGCGTCCGACGAGCCGTTGCCCTTCTTCGCCGGCGCGGCGGGCGCGGTGCTGGCTGGCGGCGCGGCGGCCGCGGGTTTCGCGGCGGCGACGATCGCGGCGCCGGCCGCAGCTTGCCCGGCGGTCGGCTGCGCGGCGATCGGCGGCTTCGCGGCGGGCGCCGGCTGTTCGGCCTTTGCGGCGGCGGCGGGCTTCGCGGCGGACTTGCCGGCCTTGCCAGCCTCGACGGCACCGATCACCTCGCCGACCTTGACGGTCGAGCCGACCGCGGCGCGCTGCTCGCTCAGGGCGCCAGCCACGGGCGACGGCAGCTGCACGGTGATCTTGTCGGTCTCGAGCTCGGCGATGGGCTCACCGTCGGCAACCGAGTCGCCGACCTGCTTGAGCCACTTGGCGATGACCGCCTCCGAGATGGACTCGCCAAGCTGGGGAACAACCAAATCAGCCATGGGGCGCAGCTTACCAAGCTGCCCCTGAGAGAGAACCTCCGGGAGTCGGCGATTTCGGCCTTAGCGCGGTTCGAACGCAGCCTTGAGGATCTGGAGCTGCTCGATGACGTGCGCCTTGTGGGAGCCGGTCGCCGGGCTGGCGCTCTCGGCGCGCGAGATGCACTCGTACTTGATGTTCCCGCCGCGCTCCTTGAGCACGCTCTCGAGCCGGGGCGTGACGAACTGGCCCGCGCCCATGTTGCTGGGCTCGTCCTGGACCCAGAACAGCTCCTTGAGCGAGCCGTAGTCCTTGATCGACGCGTGGACCAGGTGCGGCCACCACGGGTAGAGCTTCTCGATGCGGACGATGGCGACGCTCTCGTCCTTGCGCTTGGCGCGCTCCTCGGCGAGCTCGTAATAGATCTTGCCGGTGCACATGAGCACGCGGGTGACCTTCGCCGGATCGGCGGTGTCATCGTGCAGCAGGCGATGGAACGTCCCGGTCGCGAGCTCCTCGAGCGGTGATACCGCGGCCGGCAGGCGCAGCAGGCTCTTCGGGGTCATCACGATCAGCGGCTTGCGCAGCCGACGCAGCACCTGGCCGCGCAGCAGGTGAAACATCTGCGCGGGGGTGGTCGGTTGCGCGACCTGGATGTTGTGCTCGCCGCACGACTGCAGGAATCGCTCGAGTCGCGCGCTCGAGTGCTCGGGGCCCTGCCCTTCGTATCCGTGCGGCAACAGCAGGGTCAGGCCGGAGAGGCGCTGCCACTTGTCTTCCGACGACGTGATGAACTGATCGATGATCACCTGCGCGCCGTTACCGAAGTCGCCGAACTGCGCCTCCCACATCACGAGCGCGTCGGGATAATCGAGCGAGTAGCCAAACTCGAAGCCCATGACGCCAGCCTCGGACAGCGGCGAGTCGTAGATGCGGCACAGGCCCTGATCGGGGTGCAGCTGGCCGAGCAGCAGGTGCTCGCGGCCGTTCGCGATGTCGGTGATGATCGCGTGGCGGTGACTGAACGTGCCGCGCGCGCAGTCCTGACCGGTCATGCGGACAATGACGTGTTGGTACAGCAGCGAGCCGTACGCGAGCATCTCGGCCATGCCCCAGTCGAGTGGGCGCTCGCCGCGACCCATCTGCGCGCGCTGCTCGAGCAGGCGGAGGATCTTCGGGTGCGCGGTGAAGCCGGCCGGGACCTCCGTGATGCTCTGCGAGATCTGCTCGAGGAGCGGGCGCATCACGCGCGTGTCGACTTCTTCCGGCGCGTCGGTGGCGCCACCACGGTAGCCACGCCACATCGCGGTCATCGACGCACCCTGGGGGCGCTGCTTTGCGGCCCGCGCAGCCTCGAGCTCGGTCTCGAGCTCGGCCACCCGGCGCTGGGTCATCGCGGTCACGTCGTCGGTGGTCACCACACCCTCGGCGACGAGGCGGTTACTGTAGATCTCGACCGGCGACTGCTTGGTCTTGATGTGGTCGTACATGATCGGCTGCGTGAACGCCGGCTCGTCGTTCTCGTTGTGGCCGTACTTGCGGTAGCAGTACATGTCGATCACGACGTCAGACGCGAACTGCGCGCGGTACTCGCACGCGATCTCGACGACCCGCGCGAGCGCATCGAGATCCTCGCCGTTGACGTGCCAGATCGGGCACTCGATCATCTTGGCGACGTCGGTGCAGTACGGCGTCGAGCGCTGCTCGGCGGGCGACGCGGTGAAGCCGACCTGGTTATTGACGATGATGTGCACGGTGCCGCCGGTGCGATAGCCCGGCAGGTTCGACAGCTGGAGCGTCTCTGGCACGAGCCCCTGCCCTGCGAACGCGGCATCGCCGTGCACCAGCACACCGACGACACGGCGGTGCTCGAAGTCACCATGGCGGGTCTGCTTCGCGCGCACACGACCGAGGACGACTGGATCGACCGCCTCGAGGTGGCTCGGGTTGAACGCGAGCGATACGTGCATCGCGTGACCGTTGGGGTCGGTACGGTCCGTCGAGAAGCCGAGGTGGTACTTGACGTCGCCGCCGCCGAGCGCCTTCTCGGGCTCGACGTCCTCGAAGTGACCGAACAGATCGCGTCCCGGACGCTTGAGGATCTGCTCGATGGTGGTGAGCCGGCCCCGGTGCGCCATGCCGAGCACGGCCTCGATCGCGCCGAGCCGCGCGGTGTGCGTGAGCACGAGGTCGAGCAGCGGGATCAAGCTCTCGCTACCCTCGAGCGAGAACCGCTTCGTGCCCGGATACTTCGTATGGCAGAACCGTTCGAACTGCTCGGCATTGATGAGCAGCGCCAGCATGCGCGTACGGATGTCGGCCGGGGGCGGCGTCGCGAGCGAGGTCTCGCTGCGCTCGGCGAGCCAGCTGCGGCGAGCGGGCGACGAGATATGCATGAACTCCATGCCGACCGAGCTGGCGTAGATCTGGCGCAGGCGCTCGATGAGCTCGCGCACGGTGGCGCGTGGCAGCCCGTGCACGCCCGTCGCTTCGATCACGAGGTCGAGGTCACGCTCACCGAACCCCCACGTCGTCGGCTCGAGCTCGACGATGCGCGAGGTCTCGAGCAGGTTCAACGGATCGAGGGTCGCGGCGAAGTGGCCGCGGCTGCGGTAGGCGTTGACGAGCGGCCACACCCCGCTCGGCGCCTGCGCCTGGATCGGCGACTGGGTGACCGAACCAGGACGCGAGAACATCGGCATCGCGCGGGTGGTGCCGGTCTTTGACCTCGGTTCGGCAGCGCCGGGACTTGCCGACCTCGGCTCGGCATTCGCCTCGCTGCGCGCCCCGGCCGCGTGGCCGTTGCCGCTGGTACCGGACGCGTGATGACCGTTGCCGGATGCGGGCGTAGGATCCGGCGCGATCGTCGCGGGCGAACCGTTGTGACCGTTCGAGTCGCCGAACGCGTCGTGCCAGCTCGCGTCGACCGTGGCAGGCGCGGCCTGCAATTGGTCATACATCTCGTCGAGAAAACCGAGCGAACCGCCGAGCTCGAGAAGGTCGCGCACCATGGCGCGCATTCTACCCGACTCAGGGCGATTGGGCGCCGGCGCGAAGCTGATCCGCGACCTCGGCCGAAAGCTTTGGATTGTTCTCCAGCCGGACCGCCTGGAGCCGGCGAACCCGGGGCAATTCGACGAGGTTCAGCTTGGGGTGGTCGACGATGACCAGCTCGCCCCCCACCGACGACAGCAAGCTGGCGCTGATCAGCTCGAGCGCGGGGTTGCTGGCGATCACGATCGAGTTATGGACGGTGGTCAGCCGGGGCACCGAAATGGTGGTGAGCACCACATTGGACTCGACCTCGATCCGGCCGACCGACTCCAGGCGGGGCAGGAACAGACCGCGCAGCGAGCTGTTACTGACCACGCGAATGGTGCCGCCGACCCGCAGCAGACCGTTGAACGCGATCGAATCGACGCCCACGGTCGGCCCGATCGAGAGGTCGCCGCTGATCTCCTCGAGCTCGCGTAACGGTGTGACGTCGACCGTGGCGCCGGTCCGGATCTCGACGCCCGACAGCTGCGAGCAACCGGAGACCTGGCCGACCTCCTCCTGCAACCCGAGATGCACCACGCGGTCCTTCGGGCATGCCACCGCGTCGTCCTTCTTGACGAGGAAGCAGCCGCCCAGCAGCGTGGCGAGCACGAGCGCGCGGATCACTGCGTCACCGGTGCATCCGCCGCTTCACCGCGGCAAACCCGCGCATAGCGCCGCACGGTCTCGGCAAATCCCAGATACAGGGCGTCGGCGATCAGTGCGTGACCGATCGAGGCCTCGTCGATCTCAGGCACCTCGCGCGCGAGCAGCGGTGTGTTGCGCAGGTTGAGATCGTGGCCACAGTTGACCTTCATGCCCGCAGCGATCGCCGCCTGCGCCGTGGCCTTCACCCGCGCGAGCTCGGTCTTGAGCGCGGGCTTGCCCCACGCCGAAGCGTACGGCTCGGTATAGATCTCGATCCGATCGACCCCGGTGGCCGCGACTGCGGGCATCATCTCGGCATTCGCGTCGACGAACACCGCCGTGCGCACGCCCTTGGCCTTCAGGCGCTTGACGATCGGCGCGACGATGTCGTGATCACGCGGCAGGTCCCAGCCGTGGTCGCTCGTGATCTCGCCTGGCTTCACCGGCACGAGCGTGAACTGCGTGACCGCGAGCTCCTCGGCGAGCGCGACCAGCTCCTCGCGGGCGTCGCCCTCGAGGTTGAACTCGGCCCCGCGCTCCCGGCACAGCTCGCGCAGCACGCGCACGTCATCGATGCGGGTGTGACGGTTGTCAGCGCGCCAGTGCAGCGTGAGCCCGTACGCGCCATTGTCGAGGCACGCGATGCCAGCAACCTTCGGCGATGGATTCTGCCCGCCGCGCGAGTTGCGGAGTAGCGCCACCTTGTTGAGGTTCACCGACAGGTTGATCGCCACGGCCGGGTCTTACCATGCTCAGCGCGCGCGGTAGCAACCTGTGACGGGCTCGTCGACGGCAGCGCCGCCGCAGTAGTCCGTGGTGCGAAGGTCGGTCAGCACGAACCGCCACATGTCTTCCTGCACCTCGAGCTTGCCGGGCCGGCTGTTCGAGCTCTCGCAGTTCCCGGCGTCGAGCCCCGAGGCCAGCTTCACGTTACCGCTGGCGTTGACGATGTCACCGCGCGCCGCCAGCTTGCCGAACTCGATGTGCACCTTGTCGGGCCCCGAGCCGCCGACATCGAGCGTGCCCGGCGAGTTGCCGAGGTAGTTGATGAACGCGAAGTTGGAGATCGAGAAGCGCATGTCGAGCGAGCCCTGCACGAGATGCAGCTCCTGCGCGGCACAGTCATCCGGCGCGTTGAATTCGTCGGAGTCGACGCAGCCGAGGACGGAGACCAGCACGAGGGCGAGGCGCATGCCCCATTTTATGACGGCGGGCTAAAACGCGACAGCCGTGCCGAGCCCACCGCCGACATTGGCCGAGCCATCGCGCGCGCCGTACGACACCTGGGCGCGCATCGTGAACTGTTTGGCGACCTGGTACTGGATGTCGTAGGCGAGGTAGAGGCCCGCGACATCGATCTCGACGCCCGGCAGATCGGTACGCACGATCGACGCGCCCATCAGTAGCGGCGGCGCGGTGTCCCACTGCAGGCGAACGAAGGCCGACGGACCGAGGTCGCCGATCATCTCGCCGCCGACCTGCAAGCACGAGCGCCACGGCTTACCGAACGTGGCGACCGCACGTCCGCTTCCCTCGAAGTCCTGGTGGCTCACGCCGAGGCCAACGCGCGCATCGAGGAAGAACGACGGATGGGCGCGGATCCGGACCTGACCGAAGCCGTAGCGCATGCCCTTGAGCACGTCGTCGGCCATCGGATCTTCAGACGTCGGCGTGCGGCCGGTGATCGAGCCGAAGCCAAACCCGATCTCGTGCAGTTGGCGCAGCAGCTTGTACGAGTAGACCGCCTCGCTGCGAATGAACTGATCCTTGATGTCGTAGCGGTTACCGAAGTTGTGCGCGGTCACATCGATCGCGACCTCGTTGCGGCGGTTCTGGATGCGGTCGATGTCGAGCGCCTCGAGCCGATCGTAGAGCGTCGGATCGACGCGCACGATGTGCGGCAAGGACGCCGACGCGAAGTGATCGGCCTCGGTGCCCGCGGAGTCCTTGCCGCGAATGTAGTACTCGACACCGCGCACGTCGGACGCCGGCAGCGACGCGAACCAGCCACCCGCGCTGGAGCGCTCGAACGGGAGGTCGTTCCAGGCGGCCTCGCCGGCAGCGCGCCAGCGAACGCTGAGCTGCTCGGTGAACGGCGAGTCGATCATCGCCTCGAGCTCGACAGGCTTGCCGGGCTCGGTGGTGATCGGAGCGACGTGGACGACCACGGCACGCGCGGCAGGCGGAGGCGCGACGACCGTGAATGGAGGCTCGTCCGCGTGGGCAATGCCCGAAGCGGCGAGGAGGAGCGAGAGAGCTGTGAGTTTGTTCATGGTCAGCTCACCAGTCGAAGTTGAGGGCAAAGCCGCCGGACAGGCCGGAGTGATCGATGTCGCGCGCCTGGTAGGACACGCGCAGCGACGGGTAGAACCACGGCACGCGGCGAATACCGACGTCCGCGATCAGGCGCACGCCGAAATCTTCGACCACCGGCTGGTCGGTGACCTGCACGGTGATCTGGACCGGAACGGCCTTGTTCGGCAGCCAGTTGTACGCGGCCTCGAGCAGCGTGCCGACGTTGCTCGTGAACGCTGCACCGAGCACCAGGTTCGTGCCCTCCTCGGCGCCGAGCCGCAACCGGCCGCGCACCCCGAAGCCACTCGAGAACTTGCAGCCGTCGAGATCCGAACCCTCACAGCGATCGGTCGTGCCGCTGTCCATCGTGTCCGTGGTGAGGATGCCTGCCTGGGGCCGCACCATCAGCGCGATGTTGGGCCGGATGCGGAACTCGGCCTCGGTGTAGACGTACGAGAACGTCATCTGCTCGCAGCGATACGTGCCGGCTGCGTCGAGGCAGGTGTCCATCGGGTCCGCGTCGATCACGTCCTTGGGGCCGCCCTTGCCCGACAGCGTGCCGAAGCCGAGCCGCATCGCGTAGACCGGCTCGAGGAAGCGATACGTGAAGTCGAGCTCGGCCTGGTAGTACTGGTCGTAGCCGTCGTTGAAGCCACCGTCGAAGTCGACGTAGTCGAGATGGGCATCGATGTGCGTGCGGTTCGGCTCGATCGGAGCTTCGGCGACCACGGAGTCGACCACGATCGACAGCGGCATCTGCTGCGAGCCGATTACGGGCAACGTGTCACCATCGTCTGCGACTCCGCTCGCGACCTCGACGTACCAGTCGACGCGATCGCCGCGGACGAGCGCGCCGTCGATGGTGCCGCGCAGGTACGCATCGCCATCGCGCACGAGCTCCGTTCGGGTGTAACCCGCTGCTCCTTCCGGCCGCGCATACAGCCACGCGCTGCGAATGAGACCGGGACGCCGTGCGAGAAACGCGAGCGCGATCGGGCGACCTGGCACCGCGCGAGCGATCGACGACACCACGAGGTCCGACGTGCGGTACTCCGGTTCGGTCTCGAGCTGCGCCGTGAGCTGTGCGATGCGCGGACTGCGATCATTCGTCGACGTGCTGCGCGCACGGGCCAGCATGTCGTCGCGTTGCAGGATCTGCGCGTTCAGGCTCGCGATCTCGGTCGTGATCGCGCGGCGATACGGCGTCTGCGGATCCTTGGCGAGCAGAATCTTCCAGCGCTCGATCCGATCGGCCGGCGAACGCCCGAGCGTGTCCTGCCACGCATCGCGCGCGAGTGCTGCATGGTCCACGGCCGCTTGCGCGGTCACCGGTTGGGTCGCGACAGGCGTCGAAGCGATGGTCCCCTTGCTCGCGGCGACCTGCTCGTCCCATGGATCGATGAAGGCTCGCTTCGCCGAGACCAGCCGCACCTGATCGCCCGCGACCACGCGCTTGGCGAGCTCGGGGTCGGCCTGCGCGACGCTGATGGCGTTACCACTCTTGACGACGGTGATGGTCCCGAGCGCGAATCGGTCGCGAAGCGTCGCCCCGCTCTTGGGGTCGCGCGCCGTGACCGCGTGCAGCAGCTCGAGCTCGCTACCCGCGCCGACGCCATCCTTGGCGCCGAGGTCGACATAGATGTCCTTGCCGTCGACGGCGAGCACGACCGGTTCGGCCTGTGCCGTCGCTGCGAGGGCAAGCGTGATGAGAATGAGGAACCGCTTCATCTAGAACTCCACCGCCGCGCCGGCACCACCGGTGAACCCGGCAACACCCTGGTTGCGTGCCGCATAGCCGACGCGAAGTCCGAGCCGGAACCCCGGCGCGAGCTCGCGTGCGATGTCGTAGTAGAGCCGCACGCCGGCGTCGCGATAGCTCGCGGGCAGGTTCGTGATCTCGACCGTCGCCGACATCGGCAGCTTGGGCACCGTGCCCCAGCCGAGCCGGAAGAATCCGTTCGATCCGACGTCGGCGAGATACTCGACACCCATCGCGACGTGACTCTGCGCGCGATCACCGAGGCGCGCTTCGCCGCGGCCGCCGACCGCGAATCCCTGCGCCGTCGCCATCACGATCATGCGGCCGTCGACGCGCACGCCTTCGACAGCAGCGAGCCCGAGCTCGAACCAGCCGGCAACCTTGTAGCCAGCATCCACGTTCATCGTGCGCGTTTCGTCGATCGTGTCACCGATGAGACGCGTGTACCCGACGCGAATCTCCTCGAGCGGATAGGTCCACAGGCGGTACGAGAAGTCGGCGTCGAAGCGGTAGAAGTTGTCGTCGAGATTGGAGCCATCCGCGACGCTCTTGCGAGGTCCGAACTCCACCCATTCCCCCATCGCGGAGACGCGCGAGCGGCGGCCCTTGCTGCGCACCATGTCGCGTCCGCGACGCTCGGCATCCGGCGGCGCGTGAACGGTCAGCGTGTGCGGCCAGTCGGGCGTGGCGAACACCGGCTGCTCGCCAGCGATGATGTAGTAGTCGACGCCCGGCTCGACAACAGATGCCGGCGGTACGACCGCGACCCAGTTCGAGTCATCGCGCCGCACCAGCTCGAGTGACGTCCACTGCGTGGTGCCCCGGGTGCGAATCTGCGCGACGAGCTTCGGCGTGGTGGCCGGTGCGCTCGCAACGAGCTCGAGCTGCGTGCCCGACTCGGCATCCGCGGGCGGCACGTGACGGACCGCCTGCGCGTGCACCGTCGCCGTGGCGCCAACGATCATGATCGTGATGAGTGCTTTCATGGTCGTCCTCACCAGTAGAACCCCAGGCCGCCGCCGCCGCCGAGGCCGCCGTGCAGCGTCGAGCGGCCCTGCCACGAGCCACGAAGAAGAATGGAGACATTGCTTCCGGCGAGGATCTCGAGCTCGGTGCCGAGCTTCACGCCGATATCGCCGTCGTTCGGTTGGTTGGTCGCGCCGACCGAGACGCCGATCATCACGCGCTCGAGCGGTCGCGCGCCGAATCGGATATCGGAGAGGAATCCGACCTGCGAGATCGTGCGTGCGATCAGCGCGAGGTTCGTGCCGTCCCGCTCGCCGATCCGGAGCCGGCCTTCCGCACCCAATCCAAAGCCGCCGGGTTTGTCGGGCGTCACCTTGCCCACGCCGGCGATCAGCTGGCCGCCGGCTGAGAGGTGCACACCCTCGACGTCTTCACCGACCTCGATGTCGGCGTAGCCGTAGTTGAAGCCCGAGCGCGGGATGATGTTCATGTCATCCCACGTCATGTCCCTGAAGCCGCCGCTGCCGCTGTACACGCCGTAGCCGACGCCGACGCTCTCGACCCACGAGTCGAAGCGATAGGTGAAGTCGACGGTCGCGGTGACCATGCGATCCGTTCGATCGCCATCGCGCTGTTCGAGCGTCGCGAAGTCGAGGTAGTCGGCGGCGAGCTTGACCGACGAGCGGCCCGGCGCAGAGCCGAACTTGTCGAGGATCGACGGCTTCGCGACGTCGACCGCGATCGGATTGACCGGCGTGCCGACGGCGAGGCCACTGCCACCCGAGGACGTCGACACCTCGACGAAGTAGTCGATGCCCGGCGCCTGCACTGCTTCGGCGGGCAACGTGCCGCGCAGATAGATGTCGTGCTCGCGTACGAGCAGCATGCTCTTGTAGGTGCGATTGCCACGCGGCCGGTAGTGCAGGTACGCGCTCGCGATGCGATCGGGCTGATCGAGCACGAACACGACGGGAATCTGCGCACCAGCCGTCGCGCGCTTCGGCGGCTCGTGGCCGACGTTGACCATCACCTCCGTCGACCGCGCGGTCGTCGGGGGCAGCATCTCGTCGCGCATGCGGTGCAGCTCGTCGAGGTCGCGCCGGATCGCCGCGGCGTACTTCGAGTTACCGCGCGTCGACAGGTATCGCTCCCATGCTGCGATGCGCGCCTCGATCGGTTGATTCGACTGCGACGCGAACAGACCGAGCACCTCGGCCGTGTCTGGATCGATCTGAGGGCCCGGCACGGGCGCGACCGGGGCTACGACCGGATCGGGCTGCTTGCGGAGATCCGGACGATCGACGAGCACCTCGGCGGTGTCGCCGACCTTGATCGAGCCGACGAGCTCCCCGACGACGGCGCGCGACATCACGGAGCCCGCCTGGGTCACGCTCGCAACGCCGACGGGGATCCAGTCCTGCACGGTGGCGCGCGTGATCGGGTGCTTCAGCGACACCGGTCGCTTGAGGCGAACGGCGGCGCCGCCGGTGACGCCCCGGTCGACGCCGATACTGATGTAGACCTCCTGCGCCTCGATCTTCACGACCGAGCCACGCACGATCTCGTCATCGGCGACGGCGATCGCGGGGGCACTGATCACTGCAAGCATCGCTAGCGTGCGCATCACGGCACCTCCCGCCAGAAGTCAGTCCAGTCGCCGTCGTCGGCGTGCACCGGCGGTGCTGCCTTCGGCTGCTTGGTCGGCCGCGCCTGTTGCGGCAGTTGCTGCACCGGCGGCTGCGGCGCCGGCACCGGCGGCACTGGTTGCTGCACCGGCGGCACCGGTCGCGGCTGCTGATACGGGGTCTGCGACTGCGGGTCACCGGGTTGCGGATAGCCCTGCGGGGGATAGCCCTGCCCTGTGCTTCGATTCGCGTTGCCGCGCTTCACGGGGCCGTCGTCGAGGGGCGGTGCGCCGTGTTCGCCGTCCTCGATTGCCATGCGCTCGCCCTCATAGGTCTTCGAGTAATCGTCCATCGCCGCGATGCACGCATTCACCGATCGGTTGCCGCTCACGGCACCCGCGAGGTACAGCGCGCCGATACCGAGCGGAACGAGCGCGATGCCGGGCTCCGACTCCGACGTGAGGCTCAGCGCGGTGACGGCGAGCGCGGTGGCCATCACGCCATCGAGCGCGACCAACCCTTTGCTCGTGTCGCAGCGCGGAACGCGGTTACGTGGTCGGTTTGGATCCGGACCATCGAGGGTGAACGCGCAGCCCCAACAACCCAGGGCCACCGCGGCGGCGAGCCAGCGATTCATGGACTCCATTTCCCCGCATATCGTTGGCCGCGCACGGGTCGATCACGCGAATTTCACGCACGTGCCGTACCGTTTCCGAGATCGGCCCCTGATCAAACTGTCGCGGTCGGGACGGACGTGGCAACCGCTGGCATGAGGCGCTGGGTGACATCGCCCTCGACGACGCCGAGCCGCGCGACGAGCGCATGCTCGGCTCGCGGGTCGTCGGCGCCCCAGATGCCGAGTGCGCGTGCGATCTCGCTGGGCTTGGCCGAGCCTTCGGCCGTCGCGCTCACGCGGGCACACACGAGTGCCGGGGCCGCGCCCCAGTCGAGTGCAGCGCACAGCTTGGTGGCCGCTTCGCCGGCGATCACGTCGACGGTCGACACCAGGTGCCGCACCTCGATCGTCTTGTCGCCGCGGCTCACCGGCGCGCTCGACCTGGCGAGGAACGCTGCTGCGATCCGCTCGAGCCGGGCCGCGTCGAACAGCATGCCGTCGGCCGCGGGACGGATCAGCACGTCGACCGCACCGATCAGCTTGCCGAGGCCCTTGTCGGGGTTTTTCGCGAGCGGATGCCCCGCGAGGCGCACGATCGAGCAGCCCTCGATCTCGATGCCGGGCGGGCACACCGCCGCTAGCCTCTCGCGGACCTCGTCAGACGACAGCTCGATGCGCACGTGCTCGTCGGTGGCTTCCCACGTGCGGAGCCCCTTCGGTGCGTGCTCGAGGTCGACGTCCATGACCTCGCCGAGGCTCGGAATGCCGAGTCCGAGCGCCGGACCAAATGCCAGGCGCGGCTTGGGCGAGAACCCGCGTGACATCGCGAGCGGCAGGTCGGCGCGGCGGAAGCTGCGCGACAGCAGGCGCACGAGATCGAGGTGACCGAGGAAGGCCGCGCGACCGACCTTCGCGAACCGGATCCGGTACGTCGTGTACGGCAGGCCCGAGTTGTGGTGGCCGTTGAGCCGTACGCGCTCGGAGCGCTCGGTCTCGCGGTCCTTGGTCTTGGTGACTTCACCCTTCTCCGCCGGGCTACCGCCGCCGCGCTCGCTGACATCGATCAGCATACCGCCAGCATCGATCTCACCATCACGACGCGGCAGCGGCTGCGCCGCACCGAGCACGCGCAGCGCGACGAGCCGGTCCTCGCGCATCTTCGAAAGATCGCACGCGACGCCGCAGTCGTAGCAGACGAGCTTGCGCTTATCCGGAACGGCCTCGGCGAGGTTCGTGTGATGGATGAGCATGCCGGCGACCTTGCCGCACGGCGGGCTCGCGCGATTCTTCATCGCCTTGCGGTACTCGCTCAGCAGGAACCCATCCTCGAGCCCGACATCGATGTGGTCCCACGGCAGGCGCGCGGTGATCGGACGCGTGCCGAGGTAAGAGCCGACATCGAGACCATGATCGGCGAGCGCGCGCTGCCAGCGCTCGATGTCGAACAGCTCCTCCCAGCCGTCGAAGCGGGCGCCGTCGCGCCACACCGCCTCGATCACATCGGCGAGCCGGCGATCGCCGCGAGCGAGCACGCCCTCGACGAACGACACACCGCTGTCGTGATGCTTGAGACGCAGGCCCTTCTCGCGACCGACCGTGTGGCGCAGCATCGCCTGCTTGCGCTTGATCTCGTCGAGCTTGTCTTGCGCGCACCACTGAAACGGCGTGTGCGGCTTGGGCACGTGCGAGCTGACGCTGACCGTGACCTCGGCGCGACCGCCGATGGACTGGCGGCCGATCCACAGCATGCGAAAGCCGGTCTCGATGATGCCGCGAACATCATCGTCCTCCTCGGTCGGGAGGCCGATCATGAAGTACAGCTTGAGGCGGTGCCAGCCGCGCGAGAACACGCGGCGCGAGCTCTCCTCGATATGCGCCTCGGTGACGTTCTTGTTCACCACGTCACGCATGCGCTGCGTCCCGGCTTCGGGTGCGAACGTGAGGCCGCTGATGCGAGTGAGCGCGAGCTCGTCGAGCAGGTCCTCGTTGAGGCCGTACGCGCGCAGCGATGCGACCGACATCGACACGCCGCGCTTGCGCAGCTCGGCGGCGAGCGACTTCACCAGCGGGGTGATGCTCGAGAAGTCTGCGGTCGACAGGCACGTCAGGCCGGTCTCGTCGTAGCCGGCCTTGTCGACGCCGCCGATCAGCGAGTCCGCGATCGACTGCGGCGAGCGCTCGCGCACCGGGCGATAGATCATGCCGGCCTGGCAGAAGCGGCAGCCTTCCGTGCAGCCACGCGCGATCTCGACGGACGCGCGCTCGAACACCGCCTCGGCATACGGCACCGGCGTATCCGTCGGGAACGGGTATGCGTCGAGGTCTCGCACCATCGCGCGCGAGATCCGCGCCGGGGCCCGCGGATCGCGAGGCGCACCGACGACGACCATGCCGGTGTCGGCATCGACGACCGTGTCGTACAGCGCCGGCACGTAGAGCGGGAACTGCGTCGCGAGCTCGGCGAGCGCATCGATGCGCGTGCGCGTGCCCGCCGTGATCTGCTTGCGCAGCGCGGCCCATGCGAGCACGAGCGGCGGCAGCATCTCCTCGGCCTCGCCGATGAACGCGGCGTCGAAGAACGGCGCCATCGGCTCGGGGTGCGAGGCCGTCGGACCGCCGACGAGCACGAGCGTCGCATCGGGTGCGCGATCGACCGTGCGCAGCGGGATGCCACCGAGATCGAGGATCGTGAGCACGTTCGTGAACGTCAGCTCGTACTGCAGCGAGAACCCGATGACATCGAACTCGTGCAGCGGGCGCTGGCTCTCGAGCGAGACGAGCGGCAGCTTGCGCTCGCGCAGCTCGGATTCCATGTCTGTCCACGGCGCGAACGCGCGCTCGCACGCGATGCGCGGATCCTTGTTGAGCAGCGAGTAGATGATCTTGGTCCCCAGATGGGACATGCCGATGTCGTAGACATCCGGGAACGCGAGGCACACGCGCGCCTCCGCGGTCTCCTTGATGACCGCTTGATACTCACCACCGAGATAGCGCGCGGGCTTTGCGACGCGATCGATGAAGTCGGCGTAGATGTGACGTCCGGGCATGGTCGGCCGGTACGTATAGCAGTTTCGGGCCCAGGTTCCGCGATTGATTTCGTACGCTAATGCGCTGAAACCATGGGCCTACACGTGACCGTGGGCCTTGAGCCACTTCTTTCCATACGCGCCACCGATCGCACGCATGAGATCGGGGATCGCCGGATGCGCGCAGCGACTCAGCCCAAGGACCAGCGCTTTCTTGTGGCTCGAGTGCAGCTGACTGGCGTGTCGCACGTACGCGGCAACCACGGGCTCGCCACCCGTGAACGCGAGGCGCGCATCTGGCCAGAACCGATCCGCGGGCCTGGTGTTCTCGATCGCCGGCAACACGTGCTCGCGGATGAGCGCCGCGTGCTCGGGCGTCAGCAAGAAATGGGTCCCTGACGGCGGCGGCACCGGGTCGAGGATCTTGTTCAGCATCTGCAAGCCGCGGTGGTACTGGCCCAGCCCTGCTGCATCGAGGCGCGACGCGAGCGCACGCAGCCGCGCTGTCGCGCGGTCGACGTCGGCTGCCGGCGCACGCAACATCACCATCGGCAACCGCAGCGTGACATTCGAGCTGAACGCTTCGTGCGGCGACAGCTTCCACTGTTCGTTGGAAGTATCCTCGAGCGCGGCGACCATGTGCTCGAGCACCCACGCGGACGAGCGGATCGCCTCGAGGGCGTAGAGGAGATAGTGACCGAACGATGCGCTCGTCGCATACCTCGCCGCGACGAGAGCCTCCCCGTCGCTGATCGGCTCGTCGTTTTGCAGCGCCGCGCTGAGCTTGCCCTCGTCGAGGCCGGCCGTGTAGTAGCGGACGAGCTTGTGCGCCATGCCCTCGGGCATCTCGGGCCCGATCGGGTCATACATGCGGTGAAACGCATTGCGGTCTGTGCGCGTCTTTGGCGCGATGTCACCGGGCGTCAGGTAGAACAGGTGTGGCCAGCCCAGCGCCCATAGTCGGTCGTCTTCTTCGGTGAAGCCAAAGCCCTTCTGTAGCCACCGGAGCCCGGTCGCCTGATCACCTGCGGTGAGAATGCCCTGCATCGCCGAGATGATGCCTCAGCTGCTAAGGTCGTTGCATGAACCGGCTGGTCGTCGCTGTCGCTCTATGTGCCTGCACCAAGGGCAACGACACGCAACCTCGCCCCACACCCGCGACGGTCGCGTCCGTCACCGTCGCCAAGGACACTCCCATGTGGACGACCCCGCTCAAGACCCTCCAGGGCCAGCCGACCACGCTCGCCAGCTACAAGGGCAAAGCCCTGCTCGTGGTCAACGTCGCATCCAAGTGCGGCCTGACGCCCCAGTACACGCAGCTCGAGGCACTGCAGAAGAAGTACGAGCCCAAGGGCTTCACGGTGGTCGGCTTCCCGTGCAACCAGTTCGGTGGCCAGGAGCCCGGCTCGGCCGACGAGATCGCCGAGTTCTGCAGCGCCACCTACGGCGTCACGTTTCCGATGATGGAGAAGGTCGACGTCAACGGCGCCGCCCGGCACCCGATCTACCAGGAGCTGACGCAGGTCCCCGATGCCGGCGGCCACAAGGGCGATATCCGCTGGAACTTCGAGAAGTTCGTCGTGTCCGCCGACGGCACCAAGATCACGCGCTTTGACCCGCAGACCAAGCCCGACGCTCCGGCCGTGGTCGCGGCCATCGAAGCGGGCTTGCCCAGATAATCGTCACGATTGTCTGTCACCTTTTCCCGCGGCCTGGAACTCCCCCAGCATGAACGACGATGCTGCACTGGTAGTTGCGAGTCAGACTGGAGATGTCTCTGCGTTCGGTGAGCTGATCGAGCGCTATCACAACCTCGTATGCGCGATCGCATACGCCCGCACCGGCGACCGCGCCGCGAGCGAGGACGTCGCGCAGGAGACGTTTTTGGCGGCGTGGCGCGGTATCGGGGAGCTGCGCGAGGTCGACAAGCTGCGCGGGTGGCTGTGCACGATCGCGCGCAACCTCGGCGCGAAGTCGACGCGCGGTACGCAGCGGATCGAGAGCCTCGATGCGCATGCCGGTGAGCTCGCCGGAGACGGCGGTCCGCTCGACGCCATCATCGACAAGGAGACCGAGGCGACCGTGTGGGCCGCGCTCGAGCGACTGCCCGAGACGTACCGGGAGCCGCTCGTGCTGTTCTATCGTGAGCAGCAGTCGATCACGGAGGTCGCACGCGGTCTCGGGCTCAGCGAAGAGACGGCGAAGCAGCGGCTCTCGCGTGGTCGCCAGCAGCTGCGCGATCAGATGACCGACGTTGTCGAGCGCACGCTCGCATCGGGTCGCCCGCGCAAGGCAGCCGCAGCCGCGGTGCTCGCGCTCATCATCGCGAGCTCCAAGACGCCGGCGATGGCCGCGACGATCGCCACCCGCCGAACGGGCACGTGGAAGCTCGCCGGCGGCGCCGTTGCGACCTTGGCTGTCGCTGGTGCAGTCGTGGTCGCGACCCGCGAATCCTCGACGGAGAAGCAAGCCACAGCGTCCGGTGATCTCGTCACCGAGCTGCGCGCGGCACGTGCTGCGGCACCGCCGGCGGGGAGCGCATCGACCTGCGAGCTGCGTGGCGTGCTCACTGGCTCGAAGGGGCCGCTGCTGGGTGGGTTCGTCGCGGTCGTCGAGCCCACGTTCCAGGCCACGGCGCTCGATCCGCTGGTCGTCGAGACCGGCGCCGATGGCCGGTGGCGCGCGCTCGTGAAGCGCGGCAGCTACACGCTCGCAGCGAGCGCGCCGGGCCACACCGCACGCGCGCAGCAGGTCACGTGCAGCGGCGCAGCGAGCGAGATCGATCTCGCGATGACCGCAGGCGGGCCGCTGCTGCGCGGCACTGTGACCGACACGGGCGGTGGTGCGATCGCGACCGCGAACATCTGGCTCGCCGATCCTCAGCGACCGGCGCAGCTGTTCGTGACGCGGACCCGCGCCGACGGAACGTTCGAGCTCACCGCGCCGCGCGGGCTCTACATGGCCATCGTCGCGCATCCCGACTACACGCTCGACGCGCGACCGATCACGCTCGGCGATGCCGGCGCACGCGAAGCGCTGACCCTGGTGCCCGGCGCGTCGATCGAGGGTGTTGTCACCGACGAGACCGGTGCACCGCTCGCCGGCGCGCGTGTCACGCCCGTGCCCCCGGCCGCACCGAGCGGCCAGCTGCCGCCGCGCTGGCAGACCTCGGCGGCGTACGCATCGCTGCTTCCGGTGATCAGTGATGCGAGCGGTCACTTCATCGTGCGCGGCCTGCCGCCGGGCACCGCGCGTCTTGTCGCGCGGGCGAGCCGCTCTGCCTCTGCATCGCCGGTCGAGGTCACGCTGACGATGGCGGAGAACAAGAGCGGCGTGACGCTCGCCACGACCGACGCGCACACGCTCGCGGGTTTCGTGGTCGCCGCCGGCTCGCGCGCCGGTGAGCCGGGCGTGCGCGTGTTCGCAGCGCGCGAATTGGGTGGCGTCATGCTACCCGCGATGACAACGACCGACGCGACCGGTCACTTCGAGCTGTCGGGCCTCGTCGCGGGTTCGTACCGGATCTTCGCGACCGGCAGCGACCACGCTCCGTACGTCGGTCCCTCGAGCATCGCGCTCGGCGACCGCGATGTCGTCGATACGCTGGTCACACTGCCGCGCGGTGTGGAAGTGCGTGGCCGTGCCGCCGCGGGTGCGGTGGTATCGCTGCGGCCAGCACCCGGCGTGAAGTCGCCGGTCGCGCAGGTCCAGGCGGCGATGACGCGCGCCGAGGTCGACGACCACGGCGCGTTCGTGCTCGCAGCCGTGGCGCCCGGTGACTACACGATCGCAGTGACCACGTTCGACGAGCATGGCGAGGCGCCGCTGCATGTCGGGACCGAGGCTGTGACCGCGACGGTCGCGCTCGCACCGCGCCCGGTGATCACGGGCGAAGTCGTCGACGAGCGCGGTGCACGCGTCACTGGCGTGCTGGTGTCGGCGACGCCCAACCGCGCCACCGGGCTCTTTGGCCAAACCCACACGACGGTCCGGACCGACGAGCGCGGCCAATACAGGATCGCCGGCGTGCTGCCGGGTCGTCACCGGCTCCGCGTGTTCGATGCAACCGGCCAGCGCGCCTTCGCCGGCGAGCGCGCGTATGACGGGCTGCGCGTCAGGGCCCCGGTGAGCGGCGCGGTCACCGAGCGGCTCGTGATCGCTCGCAACGACCGGCGGCTGACCGGCGTCGTGGTCGACGGCAGCGGCGCGCCGGTGGCCCATGCGTGGGTCGAGGTGCGGCCGCGGGACGCGCATCGTTCGCCCGAGCTCTTCAGCGCGACACCCATCGTCACCGACGAGCGCGGCGCGTTCACGATCGAGCATGTGGCACCCGACGCGCTCGTCGTCGAAGCCGCGAATGGGAACGGGACGCTGCGCGCAGCCGCGGTGGCCGAAGGGCGCGCATCGCTGCGCTTGGTGCTGCTGCCGATCGCTCTACTGACCGCAAACGTGAAGGAAGCGGGCTCCGTGCTCGCGGCGTTCGAGGTTCGCATCACCCAGCGCGCCACGGGCGAGTCACGCTGGTTGCGTGCGACGAACGGCGCGCTCACCGTTCCGGTCCACGCAGGGGAGCACGATCTCGTGGTGACCTCCCCCCGTGGCTACGTGAAACAGACCCTGACCGTGACCACGCCGGCGCCGAGCGTGACGCTGACGACCGTCGCCTGGAGTCGCGTGCACGGCCGGATCACCGGCGCTACGGGCGAGCCGTGGGCAAACGCGACCGTCCACGTGCACGATGCGCTCGAGCCCACGCTGGTCCGCACCGGTGCCGATGGCTCGTTCACGCTCGAGCGCATGGCCGCCGGCCCGGCGGAGATCACGTTCGTGCACGACACCGACATCATGGGAATGACAACGCTCGAGGTCGAGCTGACGCCGGGCCAGACACTCGATGTCGGCACCATCGCGGGCGGCGCGATGCGGCAAGGGCTCTCGGGCGCGAGCGCAGACCTCGGGCTGCGCTTCGATGTGCTCGATGGTGGCCTCGTCATCGTCGACGTCACGCCGGGCGGCCACGGCGCGCGCGCCGGACTTCGCACCGGCGACCGCGTGACGCGCGTCGGCATGGTCGACATCGACAGCGAGATCGCGGCGACGACGATGATGCGATCGCTGTCGACGGCATGGCGGTCGCGAGGTCGCGCCGTGCCGTGGACTGTGACCCGTGGCGGGACACCGGTCACGCTCGACGTTGTCGTGCCGAATGAATCGGGTCAGCGTGCGGTGAGCCAGCCCGCGCCGTAGTTGCCGATGCTCCGGCGGTTCGTCCTCATCGAGCGCAGCCGTCGGATCCGCTCCTCGACCGGCGGGTGCGTCGACAGCCAGCTGGTCACGTGATCGAGCGCGCCGAACGGATGCACGATGAACAGATTCGCTGTCGCCGGCTCCACGTGGTCGGGCGGAATCGTCCGTGCCGCGCCATGGAGCTTGGCCAGGGCGGACGCGAGCGCATCGGGGTCACCGCTGACCCGTGCGCCGGTCTCATCCGCAGCTAGCTCGCGCGATCGAGAGATGGCGAGCTGGATGAGCGTGGCCGCGAGCGGCGCGACCACGAGCATGAGCAAGCCACCGAGTAGCCCGCCCCCGCTGTCGTCGTCTTGGTCAGCGTGATGACCGAACATAGTGCCGAAGCTCAGCACGTTGGCGACGGTCGTGATCGCAGACGCCACGATCGCAGCCACCGTCGCGATCAAGACATCGCGATTCTTGATGTGCGCGATCTCGTGCGCGAGCACCCCGCGCAGCTCGCGATGATCGAGCAACTCCACGATCCCTTCGGTCACGGCGACCGCGCCGTGGCGCGGGTTGCGACCGGTGGCGAACGCGTTGGGCTGGGCGCCCGGCACGACGTACAGGCGCGGCATCGGAATATCTGCGGCGCGTGCGAGCTGGCGTACGGTTGCGTGAAGCTCGGGTGCGGCGGCCTCGTCGATCGGCCGAGCCCGGTACATCGCCAGTACGAGCTTGTCGGAAAAGAAATACGCACCGAGGTTCATGACCGCGGCGAGCGCCACGAAAATACCGACGAGGTCTGGACGCACGGCTCCGCCGATCCCGACGAGCAGCGCAGTCAGAACGCCGAACAGAAGGATGGTTTTGAGCTGGTTCCACATGGCGCGATCATCCGTAGTTCCGGACCCGCGCCGCGCAAGCCCCCGGCCGGAGGCCTCAGGTCGGAACGACTTGTACGACGGCGAGCACGCCGTAGTGATCGGTCGCGCAGAAGTCGCCGTTCGGCCCGCCCTGCTCGCGGTCGGCCATCACGACCTGGCAGTCGTGGATCGTGCCCCGGCCGTCCTTCTTGCGGCTCGTGACGTAGACGTAGTCGAGGCGCCGATCGATATCGAGTGACCGCAACGGACGGGTCAGCTCGTTCTCGCTCGACCACGTGACGCCCTCGTCGCGCGGGTGATGACGCAGCCATGCGTCTTGCCAGTGCGTGCGACGACCGCCGAGCGTGGTGAGGCCGCGCAGGTAGCGCATCTCGTCGGAGTCAGGCGTCGCGTTCATGTCACCGGCCAGGATGTGCGGCGCGGTCGTGTTGTCGCGGCCGATCGCGCGCACCGCGTCGTCGATCGCGACGACCTGCTTCTCGCGAGCGAGACCGTCGTCGAGCGCGTAGTGAAGATGCGTGGTGTGAATCCACACCGGATCGGCATCGGTCGCGACCCGCCCCGAGAACAGAAGCCGCGTGAGCGCCGGGCGACCTTCTGGAAGCGCGAGCGTGCGCACGTCGAGCAGCTGCGTGCGCGTCAGGATCGCGAGGCCTTCTTGCCCGCCCGTCTTCATGTTCCCCTCGCCCGCGTTCCACGTGCACGAGGTCTCGTAGCGAGCGTGCATCCCGAGCGCGTCGGCGAGCATCTCAGCGGTTGTCTGCCCGCTCGCCCCGTCGAGCGGCCGGACCTCTTGCATGCAGATCACGTCCGGAGACAGTGCCTTCAACTGGCGGATCGCGAGAGCGATTCGGCGGTCGAGTGGCGGCTCGGTGCCCCAGAAGTTGAGCGTCAGGACCCGCAGGTCACGCGCCACGGTAGACGCACCTGGAGGTTGGGGTCTCCGAGACGATCAGTTCCTGCAGGCCGGGCAGCGAGCTCGCGAGCCGCTCCCACAGCCACACCGCGAGCAGCTCGCTCGTGGGATTTCCGAGGCCGTCGATCTCGTTGAGCACGTGATGATCGAGGCGACGAATCAGCGGCGAGACTTTCTCGTCGATCTCTGCAAAGTCGATGAGCCAGCCGAGCTCGGGATTGATCTCGCCCTCGATGACAACGTCCACCTGGTAGCTGTGCCCGTGCATGCGGCTGCACTTGTGGCCTTCAGGGACCTTCGGCAAGAAGTGCGCGGCTTCGAACCGAAAGGTCCGCTCCAGGCGAGTACGCATGCGCGAGCGTTCTAGCATGGTAGCGATGCAACGTGGCCACCTCTGAACGCGCAGGACCGTCGCGCTGGCAGGAGTGGACCAGCTAGACCGGCGCGTCTGGCAGATGGCGTTCGCCCGCGCGGTCAACACGATGGGGCTGTCCCTCGTGATGACGTTTCTCGGGATCGACCATGTGGGCCCTGATCGCCAGCGTCGGTATCGCGCAGGCCCTGTGCTTCGTCGCGTTCACCCGACGTGCGTCGGCCGCAGCCTGAGAAGAACTCCTGGACTCGTGCGTCGCCGATGTCATGCTCGTCGTCCGATGCGTCGCGCCATCGCTCTGCTCCTGCTCGCTGCGCCGGCGCCGGCGCTCGCCTCGCCCACGTACTTCTTCGGGATGGGGCCGTTCGTGCGCCGGGCTCCGAGCGAGCTGACCAACCTCACGGTTCTGCCCGCTGGCACCATGGCGGCCCGCACCGCCTCGTCCGAGCAGCTCTACGAGCACGACCTCGGAGTGGGCTGGCAGGCCGGACTCTTGTTTGGCCCCGTGTACACCGCGATCGATGTGGGCGGCGGGTCGACCGGCCTGCCGAACGGGCCGCACATGGCGGCAGGCTTTCGCGTTGCCTCGGCTGCCACGCTGCTCGCGGTCGCCGGTCTGCGCACGACGATGCACCACCACACCGCGTTCCGCGTGGAGCTTGCCGGAGGCATGCGCCACGCGACCTACTGCATCGGCGACAGCCTCGAGGACCACGAGGCCTATACAGCCTCGCACGGCGTCGCAGAGATCCGCGTCCGCGGCGAGCAGCGAATTCACCCATGGATGCTGTTCGGCGCGACGCTGGGGACAAGCTTGATCGCCTCAGGCGCGTGGGTCGGGTCGATCGACATCACGTTCCCCATTGTCCTCCGCTGAAGCGCCCGCGAGACGTGTATCGTCCGCCGCGTGAGACTGCTCGTCATTGTCGCGCTCGCTGCCTGCGGCGGATCCTCGTCTGCTCCAACGACCACCACCGCGAAGGCCGTTCCCGCCGAGACCGAGGAGGACTGGCGCGGGTTCCTGTCGCAGCTCGCCGGTAAGCCGTGCAACTGGGTCCCCGGCGCATCGTTTCTCGCGTGCATCTCGCCCGGCGGGGATCCGACGACGACGCTGATCGGCTGGGAGGCGAACAACCGCCGCTACGTCGCCTGGCGCATCGCGCCCGACGGTGCGGTGAGCATCCTGCCCGGCGCAGGTGGCAACGAGGGCTGGCAGTTCGAAGGCCCCGACGGAAAGATCGAGATCACGCGCACCGCGACGGGCTGGGACGCGACCGGCCTCGCGAGCGCGACGGTGTCACTGGATCCCGATGCGAGCACCCAGCCGCCGGCGCCGGCGCCGATGCCGGCAACCACCGAGAGCTGGCGCAACACGCTCGAGGGATTCACCGCGCGGTGGACGTTCAATGGGGCGTCCGGTACCGGCGCCGTCCACTGCATGTGGATCGCGTCGGCGACGTTCCTGGTGTGCAAGACCGCGAGCCGCGATGGCTTCGACCTCATCGGCTGGGAGCCGCACAACGCGCGCTACGTGATGTATCGCTTCACGCCGTCGGCCGTCGATGTGCTGCGCGCCACACGCGATGGCCGCGACTGGACGTTTGCGAGCAAGACGCGCCGCATCCGCTACGGCTACGAGAGCCCGATCCGCCGCACGCTCAAGGACGAGGAGCTGGTTGGCGGCAGCTGGCAGATCGTTGCCGACGGCACCCTCGAGACCAGGATAGATTAGCGCGATGAAGGCCTGGCTTCTGTGTGCGCTCGCGGCGTGCGGCGATCCGACGCCGGCCGAGCTCCCGGCGTGGGACAAGACGTTGCCGAGCGCGAGTGTGATGGGCGACTGGGGCGGCCTCACGCCGGCGCGCGGCATCATCCACCTGCACTCGCCGTTCTCGCACGACGCCTGCGACGGCAACCCGCGCGGCACCGACGGCACACCCAACGAGCCGTGCTTGCAGAGCCTGCGCGCCGCGCTGTGCGCCGATCGCATCGACTACGCGTCGCTCACCGATCATGACGACTCGATGGCCGACGAGGATTACGCGGCGCTGTTTCATCCGCGCGCCGGTGATACGCCGGTGCTCGCAGGCAGCGATCAGATCGCGTCGCGGATCCACTGCGAGAACGGCCACGAGGTGCTCCTCACCGTCGGTAGCGAGAACGCGCTGATGCCGATCATGCTCGATCGCCACGTGCCCGGAACGGTGCAGGAGCGCCACGACACGTACAACGGCAACACGGTCGCAGCTGCGACGGCGATGCGCGCGGCCGGCGCGAAGATCTGGATCCCGCACACCGAGCAGCGCACCCGCGAGCACCTGCTCGAGATCGCGCCCGACGGCATGGAGATCTACAACCTCCACGCGAACATCGATCCGAAGATCCGGCCGATGTACCTCGGGCTCGACGCCTACGGCGCGATCACCGCGGCCGTCGAGTTCGCCGACACCAACGAAGGTGGCCCCGAGCCCGACCTCGCACTGCTCGCGTTCCTCGCTCCCAACGTTCCCGCGCTGACACGGTGGGACGAGCAGCTTGCGGCTGGCCGCAAGGTCGCCGGCAGCGCGGGCAGCGACGCGCACGAGAACGCGCTCCCCGTGATCCTCGCAGACGGCGAGCGCGGCGATTCGTACCGGCGCGTGATGCGCTGGTTCGGCAACATCGCGCTCGTCACGGACCCGCGCGACCCGGCGCAGATCGAGGCAGCGCTCGCCGCCGGCCGGATGTTCACGGTGTTCGAGCTGCTCGGCACCCCCGACGGTTTCGTGGTCGACGCGCAGCTCGGCTCGACGGTGCCCGCCGGGACCATGCTCCACGTCACACCGCCGACCGTGCGCGGCCTCGATCCCCGTTTGCCGGTCCCTGCCATCCGGGTCACCGTGATCCATGTCGGTGCGGGTGGGCCGGCGACGCTCGCGACCAGCGACAGCGGCCCGATCGACGTGGCGATGCCCGCCGGCGCCGTGCGCATCGAGGTCTCGATCGTCCCCCGGCACCTCGGACCGTATCTGCGCGACCTCGGCACGGCGATGGCCGACCAGGAGTTGCCGTGGATCTATACGAGCCCGATCTACGTGGAGTGATATCCTCACGGCATGCGCCTCGCGCTCGCCGTCTGCCTCGCCTCCGCCACGTCCGCCGGGTGCCTGATCCAGGAACCCTACGAGGATGATCCGTACTACGGCGGTGGCGGCAGCTGGGGCGCCGGCTCGGGTGGTGGCGGCGGCTTGATCGGCGAGGGCTGCCAGGCCGATACCGATTGCGGCAGCCAGGTTTGCGCGCGCACCGGGGAGTGTCTGCCGGCGGCGCAGATCCGCGCCGTCCACACGCTGTGGACCGTGGGCGGCGACCCAGCATCGACCACCTCGTGCGCGAACGTGCCCGACCTGTCGATCACGTTCACGAGCCAGTACGGCGAAGAGTTCGGCTACACGCCGGTGCCGTGCCGCGCCGGCAAGCACACCATCGACAAGTTCCCGACGCGCTACACCACTGTGCAGCTGACGCGTGCCTACGACTACAGCGGCGGCGATTACGGCACGTTCGACGTCGACGGCAACGCGCAGCTCGACCTGCCCTACTGATGCGCGCAGCGATCGTCGGTCTTGCCCTCGCGTGCGCTGCGTCGTGCGGCCCGGGGAGCGACGCCGGCTGCAAGGAAGACCGCGAGTGCGGCAGCCTCGTGTGCGCGCGCGATGGCGATTGCGTGGCCGCGAGTGAGGTCCGCGTCGTGCGCGTCACATGGACGGTGCGCGGCGCGATGGCCAACGCCACGAGCTGCGGCAGCTCGCAGAGCCTCTACCTGATGTTCCTGGGGTTCGAGCCCGGCGACACGCTCGGCTTCGAGCCCGTGCCGTGCGACGCGGGCCTGTTCACGATCGACAAGCTGCCCCGCCGCTTCACCTCGGTCGAGATCGGGGACAACAACCGCGTCCGGCAGGAAAAAGTCATCGACGCGCAAGGCAACGTCGCCTTCGATCTGGCGCCGTAACGATTTGACCTCACTGGACTAGTGGGTATGGTCGGGCACCTGTGGTGACCGCTTCCATGTCCACTCCCGATTCGAAACGAATCGAACAAGACGACCCCTCGCTCGAGACGACGATCGACGAGCTCCGCCCGCTGTACCGCCAGATGCTGGCGATCCGGCGGCTCGAGGAGGCCTGCGCGAAAGCGTACTCGAACGGCAAGATCGGCGGCTTCCTCCACCTGATCATCGGTCAGGAGGCGGTGTGCGTCGGCGCGATCGCTGCGCTCGAGCACAAGGACTACGTGGTCGCCACGTATCGCGAGCACGGTCACGCCTACGCCAAGGGCGTCGCGGCGCGGCCGATCTTGGCCGAGCTCTACGGCAAGAAGACCGGCCTCGTGAAGGGGCTCGGCGGCTCGATGCACCTGTTCGACAAGGCGACGAACTTCCTCGGTGGCTACGGCATCGTCGGCGGCCACGTGCCGATCGCGGCCGGCGCGGCATTCGCCTCGAAGTACCGCGGCGACGGCGCAGTGACGCTGTGCTTCTTCGGCGAGGGAGCATCGACCATTGGCGGCTTTGCCGAGGGCCTCGCGCTCGCGGCGCTGTGGAAGCTCCCGGTCGTGCTCATCTGCGAGAACAACCAGTACTCGATGGGCACCCCGATCTACCGGTCGCTTGCCGTCGAGGACGTGTCGCTTCGCGCGCTCGCACACGGCATGCCGCGCGACCGCTTCGATGGCGACGACGTGATCAAGGTGAAGCGCCGGATTGCCGAAGCCGTCGATCGCGCGCGCACCACCGGCGAGCCCACGCTCGTCGAGGTCGTGACCTATCGCTTCCGCGGCCACTCGATGAGCGACCCCGGCCTCTACCGCACCAAGGACGAGGTCGAGGAGTGGAAGCGTCGAGATCCGCTGATCCGCTCGCGCGCGCGCCTCACCGAGCTCGGCATGAGCGAGGACGAGCTCAACCTGCTCGAAGACGACGTCAAGGCCGAGATCGAGGACGCCGTGAAGTTCGCCGAGGACTCCCCGCAGGCCGACGAGTACTTCAAGTACGTCACCAAGCCGAACGAGGGAGAGAGCGAGTGACCGTCATCAGCTACCGCGAGGCGCTCAACCAGGCGATGCGCGAGGAGATGGAGCGCGACAAAGACGTCTTCATCATGGGTGAGGAGGTCGGCCACTACAACGGCGCGTACAAGGTCACCCAGGGGCTGCTGCAGCGGTTCTCCGAGCGTCGCGTCATCGATGCGCCGATCGCAGAGATGGGCTTTGCCGGCGTCGGCATCGGTGCTGCGATGGTCGGGCTGCGGCCGATCATCGAGTTCATGACGTTCAACTTCTCGCTCGTCGCGATCGATCAGATCGTGAACAACGCGGCGAAGATTTATCAGATGAGCGGCGGCCAATTCAACGTGCCGATGGTGTTCCGCGGCCCGGGTGGTCCTGCCGTTCAGGTCGGCTCGCAGCACAGCCAGTCGCTGGAGAGCATGTACGCGCACATTCCGGGCCTCAAGGTCGTGATGCCGTCGACGGCGTACGACGCGAAGGGTCTGCTCAAGACCTCGATCCGCGACAACAACCCGGTCGTGTTCATCGAGGGCGAGACGCTCTACAACAGCACGTGGGAAGTCCCCGAAGAGTCGGCCGGCGAGCACCTGATCCCGCTCGGCGTCGCCGACATCAAGCGCGAGGGCAAGGACGTCACGCTGATCGCGTGGTCGAAGATGGTGTGGATCTGCCTCGACGCCGCGAAGGCGCTCGCCGAGGAAGGCATCGAGTGCGAGGTCGTTGACCCGCGCACGCTGCGCCCGCTCGACGTCGAGACGCTCGCCAGCAGCGTGAACAAGACCGGACGCTGCGTGATCGTCGAGGTCGGCTGGCCGGTCGCCGGGTTTGGCGCCGAGGTCGCGTATCAGATGCAGAAGCACTGCATGGATGCGCTCGATGCGCCGATCGAGCGCGTCACCAGCGACGACGTACCGATGCCGTACGCCAAGAACCTCGAGGACGAAGTGCAGCCGCAGATCAAAGACGTCGTCGCCGCCGTGCGCCGCGTTCTCTATTTAGACTGAAGGAAGAAGGCGTATGGCCCAGATCATTGGTTTGCCGAAGCTGTCACCCACGATGGAGGAAGGCGTCCTCGTCCGGTGGACCAAGAAGGAAGGCGACAAGGTCGCGCCCGGTGATCTCATCGCCGAGGTCGAGACCGACAAGGCCAACATGGACTTCAACATCGAGGACGACGGCGTCCTGTTGAAGCTGCTGGTCAAGGAAGGCGACACCGTCAAGCTCGGCGCGCCCGTCGCGATCATTGGCAAGGCCGGCGAGGATGTGTCCGCGCTCGTCGAGGAAGCGTCCAAGCAAGGCGGCGGCGGTAAGGCCGAAGCCAAGCCCGAGCCGAAGAAGGCCGACAAGGCCGACAAGGCCGACAAGGCCGAGGCCAAGAGCGACAAGCCCGCGCCCAAGGCCGAGGCCAAGAGCGACAAGCCCGACAAGCCCGCGCCCAAGGCCGAGGCGAAGCCCGCCAAGAAGGACGCGCCGAAGTCCGGCGGCACAGGAGCTCGAGGCTTGCCAGCTGACGCTGGCACCCGACTCCTCGCATCGCCGCTCGCCAAGACGCTGGCGATCGAGCTCGGCATCGATCTGCGAAGCGTCCAGGGCTCGGGCCCCGGCGGCCGCATCATCGAGCGCGATGTCCGTGCACTCGCAGGCGGCGAGCAGGCCGAAGCACCGGCGCCCGACGAGGACGAGGATGGCGACGCAGAGGCAACCGAGAAGCCGCCGGCAAAGAGCCAGGCACTCGCCGTGCGCAGCGCGCGTCAGATGACGCCGGATGTCGAGGGCGACTACGAGGACGTTCCCGCCTCGAACATGCGCAAGACCATCGCGGCGCGCCTCACCGAGGCCAAGCGCGATGTCCCGCACTTCTACCTGATGCGCACGTTCGACGCGGCGCCGATGATGGGCTTCCGCGGCCGGCTCAACGACCTGCTCGGGGATAAGGGCAAGGTCAGCGTCAACGACCTCATCATCAAGGCCGTCGCGCTCGCGCTGCGTCGCGTGCCAGAGGCCAACGCACAGTGGCACGGCGATGCGATCCGCAAGTTCCATCGCGTGCACATCGGTGTCGCGGTCGCGCTCGACGAGGGCCTGGTCACGCCGGTCATTCGCGACGCCGATCAGAAGGGCATCGGCTCGATCGCCGCGGAGGTCCGCGACCTCGCTGACCGCGCCAAGACCAAGAAGCTCAAGGGGCACGAGATCCAGGGCTCGACGTTCAGCGTGTCGAACCTCGGCATGATGAACATCGAGCGCTTCACCGCGATCATCAACCCGCCCGAGGCCGGCATCCTCGCGATCGGCACCGTCGTCGAGCAGCCCGTCGTCAAGGACGGCCAGATCGTCGTCGGCAAGCGCATGACAGTCACGATGTCGTGTGACCACCGCGTGATCGACGGCGCGCTCGGCGCGAAATGGCTCGCTGCATTCGTCGATCTCATCGAGCACCCGGAATCGCTGGCGCTATGAGCGACGCCAATCCGCGGCATCTGCCCGAAGCACCGTACGACGTCCTCGTGATCGGCTCGGGGCCCGGCGGCTACGTCGCGGCGATCCGCGCCGCGCAGCTCGGGCTCAAGGTCGCGTGCGTCGAGCGCGCCGAGCTCGGCGGCATCTGTCTCAACTGGGGCTGCATCCCGACCAAGGCGCTGCTCAAGAGCGCCGAGGTCCTCGAGTACGCGCATCGCGCGAAAGAGTTCGGGATCATCGTCGAGGGCGCGAAGGCGGACTTCCCGGCGATCATCAAGCGCAGCCGCGACGTCGCCGACAAGATCAGCAAGGGCGTGGCGTTCCTGTTCAAGAAGAACAAGATCGACAGCATTGCGGGCACCGCGAAGCTCGTCGCGCGCAGCGGCCCGTGGAAGCCGCACCAGGTCGAGGTCATCGCCGCCGACGACAGCAAGCGCGTGATCGAGACCAAGCACGTGATCCTCGCGACCGGCGCGCGCGCACGTTCGCTACCGGGCATCGAGCTCGACGACGAGCGCATCATCGAGTATCGCCGCGCGATGACGCTGCCCGAGCAGCCGAAGTCCATCATCGTGCTCGGTGCCGGCGCGATCGGGGTCGAGTTCGCGTCGTTCTATCGTGCGCTCGGTGTCGAGGTCACGATCGTCGAGTACCTGCCCCGCCTGGTCCCCAACGAGGATCCCGAGGTCAGCAAGGAGCTGCGCAACGCGTTCGTCAAGAAGGGCATGAAGCTGCTCGTCGGGCACAAGCTCACGAGCGCGAAGAATGCCGGCGACAAGGTCGTGATCACCGTCGAGCCCGCCGCGGGTGGAGAGTCTCAAACGCTCGAAGCTGACATCTTGCTCTCTGCGGTCGGCATCGCAGCGAACACCGAGAACATCGGGCTCGAGGCGCACGGCGTGAAGCTCGAGAAGGGCTTCATCAAGGTGGACGCCGACTGCAGCTGCGGTGACGGGCTGTGGGCGATCGGTGACGTCGCAGGTCGCGGACTCGCACACGTCGCGTCGGCGGAGGGCGTGTATGTCGCCGAGAAGATCGCCGGCGTGCATGCGGAGCCCGTGCGCTACGACTCGATCCCCGCGTGCACCTACTGCCATCCCGAGATCGCGTCCGTCGGGCTCACCGAGGAAAAAGCGCTGCAGCAGAACATCCCGATCAAGGTCGGGCGATTCCCGTTCCGCCCGCTCGGTCGCGCGATGGCCTCCGGCGAGTCCACCGGCTTCATCAAGGTCATGTGGCACGGCGAGACCGGCGCGTTGGTCGGCGCTCACATGATCGGACCCGCCGTCACGGACCTCATCGCCGAGCTCACGCTTGCGAAGACCACCGAGGTCAACGCGGAGTCACTTATCTATACGATTCACGCTCATCCGACGTTCGCTGAGGCCATCCGCGGGGCATCGGAAGATGCCTTTGGTCACGCGATCGATCTGTAGTGCGCACTCCGTGCACGTGCGGTGGCGCGCGTCGCGACCGATGGGCTCGTAGCCACTGGACTGGCCACTAGTAGGCATCTCCGTAACCCGGCTGGTTCAACCAGGGAGCCGATGTAAGCCCGGGTGATTGTTGGGGGGTGGCACGTGGCTTGAACACGTTCGCCCCCATGCACGACGCGCGAAGGCCCTTCACGCTCCTCCCTCACCGAGAGGAAGACGAGAGCGATGTGCGGATCTCCCGATCCCGATTCGTGATCCACTCCTGTGACCGCTGCGGCCAGCTCACAACCGCTAACGCCCCGTGCAGCGAATGCTATGCACGATCGTCTCGGGGTAACTGAATTTGTTGCAGGCACTCGTCATCTCGGACGTCATCGCATCGCCTGACTTGATCGTCGCGTCGACGGATCATGTTCGCAGCGCGTTGCTTGATGCCGGTGCGGGCGAGGTGACGAAGGTTAGCTCGATCACGGCAGCGCTGGCGCTGCTCGCCAAAATGCAACCCGACGTCGTCGTGCTCGATACGCTCGAGCCGCCGACGTACGACCACTATCGCCGCTTGCTCGGTCGCCTGCGTGGCGTACCGCTGATCGCGATCGTCCCGGAAGTTCGCATGCAGGCCGCGTTCGATGCGGGCGTCGATGATTGCGTCGCCCGACCCGTGCGCCGCACCGAGCTCGTCGCTCGCGCGTGCGCAGCCATTCGCATCAGCATCGAGCGCGCTCGGCGGTCCAAGCGCGATCGCCGGCTCACCGATGAGGTGCGTACGCTCCAGCGCGAGAAGCACGACCTCGAGCGCATCGTGTGCGTCGACTCGCTGACCGGTGTCGCGAATCGCCGCCATGCACTCTCGCTCTACGAGGCCGAGTGGAAGCGCTCTGCTCGCGAGGGCACGCCGCTGTCGATGATCATGATCGACCTCGATCACTTCCACCAGTTCAACGAGACCTACGGTCACCCCGGTGGCGATGCATGCTTGCGCCGCGTCGCGGCCGAGATGGTGGTCTGCCTGCGCCGCCCGAGTGACTTCTTGGGCCGCTACGGTGGCGAAGAGTTTGTCGCGGTCCTCGCGAACACCGACGCGATGGGCGCGCGACTCGTCGCCGATCGGCTACGCGCGTCGGTCGAGGGCCTCGCGATCCCTCATCAGGGCTCGCAGTGCTCCACGCACGTCACGATCAGCGTCGGGTTCGCGACGATCTATCCCAAGCCCGAGCTGCCGTCCGAGACCCTGCTCCACGCGGCCGACCGTGCGCTGCTCACCGCCAAGGCGAACGGTCGCAACCGAGCCGTCGGTGAAGCGCCAAGCAACCAGGCGATGCGTCCTCGCATGTCCAGCCAGCCGTGGCGCCGGTTCCCGATCGTCGTCGTCGATCCGTGGTTCGCGAACCGGATCCCGCCGTTCCTGCAGTCCACGCGCACCGAGATCCAGACGGCCCGCGAGGCGAACGTGACCGAAGGTTACGAGCGCATCCGCGCCATCGCACGCCGCCTCAAGGGCAATGCGACCGAGCACAGCATCGAGACGATCAGCCAGCTCGCGAACCTGCTCGAGCAGGCAGCGCGCAACGAGGAGCGAGCCTCGGTCGGGCGCGTCCTCGACGAGCTCGAGGCCTACGTCGAGCACGTCCAGATCACGTATCGCCGCCCGCTCGAGCGCAAGCTCTCGGTTGGCTGAGCCCCGGCTTCGCGGCTGACCTGGCCGGGCACCCTGTGCTATCCAACGCACATGACCGAACGGGTGCATCTGCCGGTGGTTCAGGGGGAGGATCCGCCTGCCCCGGCCGCCCCGCGCCGGCGCCACCCCGAGTGGATTCGCGCGCAGCTGCCGAGCAAGCCCGAGTACTTCGAGGTCCGCAACATGGTGCGCGAGCTCAAGCTCAACACCGTCTGCGAGTCCGCGAGCTGCCCGAACATCGGCGAGTGCTGGACGCGCCGCGCGCTGACGATCATGATCATGGGCGACATCTGCACTCGCTCGTGCCGCTTCTGCGATGTCACGACGGGTCGCCCGCTGCCGCTCGATCCCGACGAGCCGCGGCGCGTGGGCGAGATGCTCGGCCGGCTCAGCCTCGAGCACACCGTGATCACGTGCGTCGATCGCGATGACCTGGCGGACTTCGGCGCCGCGCACTGGGCCGAGACGATCCGTGCCGTGAAGGCCGCATGTCCGAAGATGACGCTCGAGATTCTCGCCGGCGACTTCAAGGGTAAGCCCGAGCTGGTCGATATCGTGCTCGACGCCGACCCCGATGTCTTCGCGCACAACCTCGAGACGGTACCGCGCCTGTCGCGTCAGGTGCGCGTCCAGGCGAGCTACCCGCGCAGCTACAAGATCCTCGAGCATGCGCGCAAGCGCGGCGCGGTCACCAAGACCGGTCTGATGCTCGGCCTCGGCGAGACGATCGAGGAAGTGCACGAGGTGCTGCGCGAGCTCGCGGGCCTCGGCGTCGACATCATCACGCTCGGCCAGTATCTGTCGCCGAGCAAGCAGCACCTGCCGATCGAGCGCTACGTGCTGCCGAGCGAGTTTGTCGAGCTCGAGCAGTTCGCGCGCGATGCCGGCATCACCCACGTCGTCGCCGGTCCGCTCGTCCGCTCGAGCTATCACGCCGACGGACAGGCAGCGCTCGTTCGCGAGCTACGCGCGAAGGCGCTCGCCGACGCAGCTGCCGGCACTCGCTAAGCGCACCCGCTGGTAGCGATCGATCAGCGTCAGCGTGGGCGCTGCTGGAGCTGACCGCTCTCTGAAAGCTTCTGAAATGCGCCCATCATGCGCTGGTTGCTCGAGCACGCGCTGACCACCGGCGTCATCTGCTCCATCACCTTCTCGAGCTGCGGCTTGAACTGCTCCTGCAGCTTCTTCTCGGCGCCAGGATGAGCGCGGCCATACTCGGTGAGAACCGCGAACCGGGTGACGTTGCGCGCGCCGAAGCTCTCGACGCGGCTCGCACCGCGTATCGCACATACGGCGACGGCACCGGTTTGGCGATCTCGAGCGGCGCGGCCGGGGTGGACGGGGCGGCAGTGGCCCCCTGATCGCAGGCACTTGCGAGCATGGCGGCGAGCAGGACGAGGCGCATGTTCGGTTCAACGAACGGGCGGGACCGGAGGTCTATTTCACGAGGTCCAGCGCGAGCTTGATCACGAGGGCGCCAGACACGCCCAGCACGACGAGCCGGACGATGCGCTCGCCGCCGCGCATGGCCAGCCGTGCCCCGAGGATGCCGCCGCCCAGCTGACCGACCGCCATCGGCAGCGCCAGCTCCCACACGATCAGGCCCTGGTACGCGAACACGCAGATCGCGGCGAGGTTCGACGCGAAGTTCACGACCTTGGCGTCCGCGCTCGCGTGCACGAGGCTGCGCCCGCACAGCGCGACGAAGCCAACGATCAGAAATGTTCCGGTCCCGGGCCCGAAGAAGCCGTCGTAGGCGCCGATCACGAGCGCGAGCAGCGCGGCGACGAGTGGCCGGCGGTCCGCGTCCTCGGTCGGCGCGGGCTTCTTGATCACGAGCAGCAGCGCCGCGCCGATCAGCATCGCGATCACGACCGGGCGCAAGGCATCCTTGTCGATGCCGCTCACGATCGTCGCGCCGGCGAACGAGCCCGCGAAGCCGAGCGGGAATGCGAACAACGCCCGCTTGCGATCGACCCGGCCGGCGCGCCAGAACGAGATCAGCGCTGCGAACGAGCCCCACACGCTCTGGCCCTTGTTGGTGGCGAGCGCGGTGAGGGGCGTGAGACCCGCGGTCATCAGGGCGGGCAGCGTGATGAGCCCGCCGCCGCCCGCGATCGCATCGACCGTGCCGGCGCCGAACGCGGCCAGCGTCAGCAGCACGATCGTGACGACATCCACGGACGCGACCGTAACACCGTATGATGCAGACCATGCGCTGCCCGCAATGCTCGGTCGCCCTCGACGAGACCTCCCGCCCTCAGTGTCCGCAATGTGGCGGCACGTTCGCCAGCAACACCGAGCTCGACGAGATGTTGAACGTCGAGGACAACCGGCGCGAGGCGCGCGCGCGGCGCACGATGGCAGACTGGGCGCTCGGCGATGACCTGAGCGAGCGGCAGTGCCCCGCGTGCGACAAGCCGATGTTCCGGGCCACGATGGAGCGCGTGCTCGTCGAGCGCTGTGCCGATCACGGCGTGTGGTTCGACCGCGACGAGCTGCAGCGTGTGCTCGCTCCGAATGTCGATGAGCCAGACTATGCGGCCGCGCAGGGTCGCCGCGGCCCGGCCGATCCGTTCGAGCTCGGCAAGCTCGGAACTGTGGTGCAGCTCGTGTATTCGCAAATTCGCCGTCCCCCGTCGCGGTAGCTATAGTTGGTGCATGGACGTAACCGTCGTCGGCGCCGGCATCATCGGCCTGACGACCGCGCTCACACTCGAGGCGCGCGGCCACGACGTGCGCATCGTCGCGGCGGCCACCGGTGCGCAGACCACATCGGCGATCGCCGGCGCCGTATGGTTTCCGTACCGCGCGGGTCCGCCGGCCAAGGTTGCCGTGTGGGCCGCGCGCACGCGGCGGTGGCTGATCGATCTCGCGACGCGCGATCCGAGCGCTGGCATCGACGTACTCACCGGCTACGAGATCACGACCGAGGCAACGACGAACCCGGCACGGCCGTGGTGGGCGGCGTTGCCGACGATGGAGGGCGACGACCTCGCGATCGCAAATCCCGGCGTTGCCGGTACGGAGTCGATCACAAGCGTCGATGACGTGCAGCGCGTGCCGTCGCCGGTCGTCGGGCAGCCAGATGCCTGGCGGTTCACCGCGCCGCGCGCGCAGCCGTCGCTATTCTTGCCGTGGCTCGAGGCGCGTCTGCGCCGGCCGATCGAGCGGCGCACCGTGACCGTGCTCGCAAACGAGCCGGGCGATCGGATCATCAACTGCAGCGGACTGGGCGCGCGCGAGCTTGCCGACGATCCGCTCGTGATGCCGCTGCTCGGGCAGATCGTGATCGCCGAGCGGGGCAACGTCGACACCTCGATCACGGTGACCGACGCTCGTGATCACGAGGCGATCTTCTACGTGATCCCGCGCCGCGACGAGCTCGTGCTCGGCGGTTGCTCCCTGCTCTTTCCGCCCGGCGCCACACCCGAGCTCGACGAGGCGATCACGCGGCGCATTGTCGATCACGCGCAGCGGCTCGGCATCGCGATCGGAACCGTGCGCACCGAGCGTGTCGGTCTGCGTCCGTTCCGCGCCGAGGTTCGGCTCGAGATCGATCCGGCGAATCCGCGCGTGATCCACAACTATGGCCACGGTGGCGCCGGCTTCACGCTGTGTCACGGCTGCGCCGAGGACGTCGCCACGCTGATCAGCCAAGAAGACCGCTGAAGTACAGACCGACGCCTGCAGCCGACAGCAGGAGCAATACAACCGAGGCGATGATGAGCGCGCGGCCGCTGCCCGACGGCGCAGCCTGCGCCTTGGCCACCGCCGAGGAATCAGGGTGCGTGTCGGCGACGCTGTCCCGCGACGGCTTGAGATCCGCGGCGGGTGATTTTCCGCTCGCACCGAACCCGCGCACCGTCGAGTCGACCTTGCCCTTCGCGTCTTGCTCGCGAACCATCAGCTTTGTCGGATCGTCGTCGCCGGGGCGCGCCTTCGTGCTCTCGATCTGAAACGGCTTGTTCGGCGGGCCCTGGTTGACCGCCGTCATCTCCTGCGAATCGCCGAGCGACATCGGCGAGCGATGCGGCATCGGCGTCGCGTTACGCGGCTCGTGCATGCGCGCCGAGACCTTGTCATGCGATATCTCATCCATCGCGAGGACTGCCGGATGTACGAGGCCTTCGGTCAGGCAGCGCTCCCACGCGCTGCGCAGCGCCTGCTCGGCTTCGGATGCGTCCTTGAAGCGCGCCTTGTCGCTGGGCTGCAATGCGGTCATGCAGACCTGTGCGAGCGGCTCGGGGATCGATGGATCGTGCCGCGTCGGCGGCGGCGCGTTGCCCTGCACGACGTAGCTATTCGTCGTCTTGGTATCGGGTCCTTCGTACGGGATCCGGCCGCACATCAGCTCGTACATCACCGCGCCCCAGGCGAACACGTCGGCCTGCGGGGTGTAGCGACCTTCCTTGATCGCCTCGGGCGGCGAGTAGCCCGGCGTGCCCATGAAGATGCCGACCTGGGTCAGATCGCTGTCGGGCAGACGCGCGATCCCGAAGTCGGCCAGCTTCCAGCGGTTGTCACCGGCGTGCAGCACGTTGGCCGGCTTCACGTCGCGATGCACGATGCGCTGGCGATGCGCGAACGCGAGAGCGCTCGACAGATCGAGACCGATCTGCACGCAGCGCGCGAGCGGTAGCCGAACGCGATCGAGGCGATCGGCGAGTGACTCACCCGGCAAATACTCGAGCACCATGAATGGCGCGCCGCTGTCCTCGTCGACGCCGACATCGAAGATGGTGACGATCGCCGGATGCGACATCTTCGCGGCCGCCTTGGCCTCGCGCTGGAAGCGCTCGAGAAACGCCGAGCGAACGCGCCGGCCCTGCTGCTGCGGCGACATGATCGTCTTCACCGCGACGGTGCGATCGAGCAGCGGATCGCGGGCCTTGTAGACGATGCCCATCGCGCCCTTGCCGATGGTCTTCACGACCTCGTAACGGCCGATCGACTTCCGACTTTCCTCGCCGGAAAGCCCCATCCCAGGAGGGGCTTCCGCTTTTGCTCGCGTGTTGGTACGCGGGCGCGCTTCGTCCGTCATCGACCCGCAAAAAGTCTAACACGGCCCGTTGTAGGGCCCGAAAAACCTACTTCGCCGTGCGCCCGGCGCCGGAAATCTTGGTTCCGGCGGGCACGCTGGCCGTGATGAAGGCGTTTCCGCCGATCACGGCCCCCTTCCCGATGACCGTCTGGCCACCGAGGATGGTCGCGTTGGCATAGATCACGACATCGTCCTCGAGCGTGGGGTGCCGGCGAGTGCCCGGCTCGGGGCGCGCCTCGCCCTGGGGGACGGTCAGCGCGCCCAGGGTGACGCCCTGGTAGATGCGGACGCGGTCGCCGATGAGGGTCGTCTCGCCGATCACGACGCCGGTCCCGTGGTCGATAAAGAAGGACTTACCGATGTCCGCGCCCGGGTGGATATCGATGCCGGTCCGCCGGTGGGCGAGCTCGGTCATCATGCGGGGCACGATCACGGCGCCCTCCTGGAGCAGCGCGTGCGCCATGCGAAACACGGTCACCGCGTAGGCGGTCGGATAGGTCAGCAGGATCTCGTCGATGCCCGTCGCGGCCGGATCGCTCTCGAACGCGGCACGCAGATCCAGGCGGACGGCCGCGCGCAAGGCCGGCAGCCGCGCGATGAACCGCGTGGTGATGTCCTTCGCCTTGGCTGTGCAGTCCGCGCACTCGAGCTCGTTCATGCCGAGCTTCTGCTGCCGCTTGTGGTGCAGCGCGCGATAGACCTGACGCTGCAGCGCGACGCGCAGCTCGTCGACACGCAGCTTCACGACCTCGGACAGCTTGTGCCGCTCGATGCGCGCGACATCGGGCCCCGCGTAGCCAGGGAACAGCAGCGCGCGAGACATGTCGATGATGTGCTCGACGGCGGCGTCACTCGGCAGCTCGTAGCTCCCGATGTGCTGCATCTCTGCCGCCGCTGGATCGAGATATGCCTCGAGCAGCTCGTCCGCTACATCCATGGGCCGTGCTTAGCACGGGCTCGGGGCGAAATTACTCGAGGACGGTCCAGCCGACGCGAAACGCTGTTCCATCGCCCTGCTGCCCGTCGCGATTGCGTCCCCAGCACCAGCCACTGCCGTCGGATTTGACCGCGCACGTGTGCTCCCCACCGGCGGTCACGGACTCCCAATCGATGTCGGTCCCGACCCGCACCGGTACCAGACTCGCGGTGTACGTCGCATCACCGAGCTGGCCGTCCCGGTTGCGTCCCCAGCACCACAGCGAGCGGTCACTCTGGATGCCGCACGTATGGTCGTCGCCGAGCGCGAGGTCATGCCAGAGCGCGGTCCCGATGGCGACGGGCGTGAGCGCATTGACGGTGGTGCTGTTGCCGACCTCGCCGAACTGGTTACCGCCCCAGCAGTGCAGCTGGAACAACGCATCGCGCGCACACGTGTGCTGCTCGCCGGCCGTGACATCGAACCAGGTGCCGGCCACCTGGGTCGCCGACGGGGTCGATGTGATCGAGTCGATGCCGAGCTGCCCCTGCTCGTTGTTCCCCCAGCACCACAGGTTCCCGGTGGCCGTGAACACGATGCACGTGTGCCGCCCGCCGGTCGCGACCGAGCGAACGGGATTGGTAAACACCCCGACGGGCGCTGAGGGTGGTGTGTTGCCGGCGTTGCCGACCTGTCCAAAATCGTTGCGGCCCCAGCACAGGATCCCGTTGCCAACGGCCGGAATGCCGCACGTGTGTTCCGACGACGACAGCGAGACGAGCGCCGGCGTGTTCACGGTCACCGCTGTCGGACTCGCTGCGCCGGGCGACGAGCCAAGGCCGCCGTTCGCGTTGTTGCCCCAGCACGTCGTCTCGCCGCTCGCGCGCACATCGCAGACGTGATCGCGTCCCACCGCGAGCGTTGCGCGCGCGGCAGTGGAGGCGACGGCGACGGGCTCGTCCTGTGGGAGCGTGTCGAGGTTGCCGACCTGGCCGTTGGTGTTGGAGCCCCAGCACGCGACGCTCGCCGTGTCGCTCATCCCGCACGTCGTTGCACCGCCCGCGCTGAGGTCTTTCCACAGCGACGGCAGCCGCGTCGGCACATTGCGTCGTCCACCCTCGCCGGTTCCGATCGCGCCGTTGGCGTCGCTGCCGGTGCAGTACATCTGCCCGTCCATCGCGAGCGCACACGAATGACCGCGTCCGAGCGCGAACGTCGTGACGGTCACCGACTGCGCGGTCTGGATCCGGGTGTCGTAAGACGGAACGCGCGCTGCGCCGGCGGCGATCTGACCGGTGGAGTCACGGCCCCAGCACCACAGCTCGTTGCCCGCACGTCGAGCGCAGGTGTGATCATCGCCGGTCTCGACGTCGAGCCACCCGGTCTCGTCGGTCCCCGCGGGCGGCATCGGCGCGTAGACGAGCCCCGCCGGTGCGCCATTGCCGAGCTGCCCGAACGTGTCGTCGCCCCAGCACCGAAGCAGTCCGTTGGTGATGCCGCACGCGTGAAACGAGGTGACCGAGATATCGCTCCAGGTGTCGACACCGATCTGCGTCGGCACCGATCGGCTGGCACCGGTGCCGTCGCCAAGGGTTGCCTGGGCGCCGTACCCCCAGCACCACAGCGTGCTGTCGGACTTGGTCGCGCACGTGGCCTGCCGCCCCACCGAGACGCGCTGCCAGCTGCCCGCCACCATGAGCGGTACCGACGACGTCGTGTTGGTTCCGTCACCGAGGTCACCTGCGCCGCCGTAGCCCCAGCACCACAGCGTGTCGTCGGTGCGAATGCCGCACGTATGAAACGTGCCGACGTCGACCGCCTTGTACGTGCCGGGAACCAGCACCGGGTCCGGCGCAGCCGTGACCGTGCCGTTGCCGAGCTGACCGTATTCGTTTTCGCCCCAGCACCACAGCGAGCCATCGCTCTGGATGCCGCAGGTGTGCTCGAAGTCGCCCGAGATCACGGTCCACGTGGCGGTGCCGACCTGGCGTGGCGACACGACCTGCCCGACGCCCACGCCCACGCCGAGCGCAAAATCGGTGTTGTCACCCCAGCACCACAGCGTGCCGTCCATCTGGATGCCGCACGTATACTCGTCGCCTGCGGTCACCGAGCGCCACACGCGGATCGGCTTCGCGTCGGGATCCGCATCGTCGAGCACCGCGTCGGGGTCGACGCCCTCGCCCACCACACCCGGTTTGAACGAGCACGCCGCGAGCAGGACACACATCGTCGCGAGCCGAAGCACGGGGATCAGTCTCCCACGATGGCGTGCACGTGACCGCCGTGATCGTGGGTATCGGCCTTCGCGAGCACGCGGATCTCGCCCGCCTCCGTGCGCTCGACGATCTCGGATACCCCGTCGAAGCGCAGATCCAGCACGCTGCCGACGAGGTGCGCGGTGATCCCGAAGCGCGCGAACGGCGCGTCCCGTAGCGAGCCGCAGAGTCCCTCGGTGTTCCACTGCTCGGCGCGCGACTGAGTCTCGCCCTCATCGGCGTACTTCCACTTGTCGAGCCACGGCCACGGATTGGCGGCAGGGTTCGCGATGATGTCGACACCCTTGCGCTCGAGCAGACGCTTGCCCATCACGACGAAGCGCTCGTTACGCGTGTGCGGCTCGCGAAAGCCGTCGTAGCAGATGAGCGTCGCGACCTTGCCGAGCGGCGTGTCGACGATCGGGACGTTCGCATTGCCGCGTGCGAGCGCGAGGCCGCCTTTGGCACCGTCCTCGACGCCCGGCACCAGGTTCACCTTGTCGGTCGTCGCGAGCAGCCGGCCGTCGGGGCCATACAGCAGCGACGCGTTGTGGAGCTCGCCGTCGGGTGCGAGTCGCAAGAAGGAACCGGCGACGACATACGCTTTGTGTGCGCGCGCGAGCGGACCGAACACGCTCTTCCAGAAGCGCTCGCCATCGGGCGCGAGTGCAGCGAGCACCGCGTGCTTGGCGTCGAGCAGCCGCGTGCTCGCAACGCCGCGCAGCACATCGAGCGGGCGGCGCACCGCAGATGCCGCGAGCGCGGCCGCGAGCGTCTTGGCCTTGCGAGCCGCGGCCGGTGCGAGCGCGTACAGCGCGAGGTGGCCGGCGATCTCCGGAAACACGACGAGCCGTGCATCCGCGCGGTCCGCCGAGCTCATCGCGCGTCCCATCGCCGCCTCGAGGTGCAGGCGATACGCGTCGGGAGACGCGAGCACGTCCGGCCCGATCTCGAGCTGGACGGCGACGAGCGATGCCTGGATCACTTCGGTTGCGAGACGATGCGGAGGTACGGCTTCACCGTCTTCCAACCGCTCGGGAACAGGCTCTTCGCGTCGGCATCGGACACGGACGTAACGATGATCACGTCTTCGCCCTGCTTCCAGTTCGCCGGCGTCGCGACCTTGTGCTTCAGCGTGAGCTGCAGCGAGTCGATGACGCGCAGGATCTCGTCGAAGTTGCGCCCCGTCGACATCGGGTACGTCAGCATCATCTTGATCTTCTTGTCGGGCCCCACGACGAACACCGAGCGAACCGTCTGGTTCGTCGCCGCGGTGCGGCCGTCGGTAATGGTGTCCTCGGCCGGAAGCATGTTGTAGGCCTTCGACACGGCGAGGTCCCCGTCGGCGATGATCGGGTACTTCACGCTCGCGCCCTGGCTCTCCTCGATGTCGGGCAGCCACTTCTGGTGCTGCTCGACGGCGTCGACGCTCAGCGCGATGAGCTTGACGTTACGCTTGGCGAACTCGGGCTCGATCTTCGCCATGTAGCCGAGCTCGGTCGTGCAGACCGGCGTGAAGTCCTTCGGGTGGGAGAACA
>JBBQFU010000008.1:0-71911 GCA_038322185.1 Haliangiales bacterium | reverse complement strand
CGCACGCAGATCGCGACCCAGACGCTCGGCCCCCGCGAGGCGCAGGCGATCCGCTACGAGCTCGCGCTGCCGAAGCAGCTCGCGTTGCCCGTCACGGTGACCGCGCGTTTGCGCCATCGCAGCCGCACGCTCGCGATGCAGGCCGAGGTCTGTCGCGCCGCGAAGACCACGGAGGGCACGGCGTTTCTGTCCGGGGCCAAGGGCGCGCGCGAGATCACCCTCGATCCGTGTCGCGCGCAGCCGATCACGCTGATCAGCGGCAAGACCGTCACGCTCGGCGAGGCATCGAGCTGGGAGCGGCTCTACGAGCACGGCATGGCGCTGACCGCGACGATCAGCGAGCGGCTCGAAGAGTCCAAGGGCGTCCTCGACGCAGCGCTCACGCTGGCACCGCCGGGCAAGCCGCGCGCGATGGTGCTGGTACAGCTTGCACAGGTCGCGTCGAAGCAGGGCAGGGTCGACGCCGCGCTCGAGCTGGTGGCGCAGGCGCGCGCGCTGCTGCCAGCGCCCGGTCCGCCGGTGCTCGAGGCGATCGAGGCGGACGCACTCGCCCGCGTGTGGCGCTGGGACGAAGCGGTCGCCCCGGCGCGCGTGGCGGCGACCAAGGCGGCGAGTAACTCGAACGCGTGGGTGATGGCTGCGCGCTGCTACGGCTCGGTCAACGACAACGCGAATGCGCTCGCCGCGGCGGCCAGTGGTCTCGAGCTGTCGCCGCGCGATCCGGATCTGCTGCGCAGCCAGGCCACCGCACTCGCCGCACTGAACGACCCCGCCGCGCCCGCTGCGCTCGCTGCCTACGACCGTTTCCGATCGCCGGATTACTCGGCGGAACTCCGGATCTCGTGTGCGGGAGACTCGGTACGCTGCGCGCGCGAACGCGAGCAGGGACACACCCACGTGCTCCGCACCGTGCGCTAGAGTGGGAGCAGCGATGCTGTTCGAGCAGATCCGAGCCGGCGGTTGCCTGTCCTACCTGGTCGGGTGCGACGAGTCGTGCGCCGCGATGCTCGTCGATCCGCACCTCGAGCAGCTCGATCGCTACCTCGCACTCGCCGCCGAGCGCAGCATGCGCATTCACTACATCGTCGAGACGCACACGCACGCCGATCACTTCTCGGCGGCCCGCCAGCTCGGCCAGATGCTCGGCGCGCACGTCGTGATGCACCGGCTGTCGGCCGCGCCATTCGCTGATGTCCGGGTCGATGACGGCGAGACGCTGATCGTCGGCAAGCAGCGCGTGCGCGTGCTGCACACGCCCGGGCACACCGAGGACGCGATCTGTCTGGTGCTCGAGGACCGCGTGCTGACCGGCGACACGCTGCTGATCGGCGGCACCGGCCGCACCGATCTGCCCACGGGCAACGCCGACGCGCTCTACGACAGCCTGTTCAACAAGCTGCTGCAGCTGCCCGACACGATGAAGGTCTACCTGGCGCACGACTACAAGGACCGCTCGTCCTCGACGATCGGCGCCGAGAAGGCGAGCAATCCGCGCCTGCAGAAGCACGACCGCGCGGAGTTCGTGGCGCTCATGAAGGGCCTCGACATCAAGATGCCCGATCACCTCACCGAGGCACTGCGGACCAACCGCACCGGCGGCAAGACCGTCGCGCAGCTGCTCGCCGAGGCGTCGCGCGAGATCTCGTTCATGAGCATCCAGGAGGTCGCGCAGCGTCTCACGCGCGGCAACGCCGACATGATCGTGCTCGATGTCCGCGAGAAGGATGCGTTCCAGGCCGGTCATCTTCCGGGCGCGCTGCACCTGCCGCGTGGCCAGCTCGAGCTGCGCGTCGACAAGGAGCTGCCCGATCCGGGCATCCGCATCCTGACCTACTGCCAGTTCGGCCGCGTGTCGACGCTGGCTGCCGCCACGCTGCGCCAGATGGGCTACACGCGGACCGTTGCGCTCGATGGTGGCTACAACGATTGGGTCGCCGCCGGCCTGCCGACCGAGGCATGATCGGACCGCGTGGCAACCTCGGCACCTGAGGTCCTGTTCGGGCCCTACGTGGTCCATGAATCGCTGGGCACCGGCGGCATGGCGACCGTGCATCGCGCGGAGCTGCCCGGCATCGAAGGCTTCTCGAAGCAGGTCGCGCTCAAGCGCATGCTGCCGATCCTCGCGACCAACGAAGAGGTCGTGAAGGCGTTCGTCCGCGAGGCGCGACTCGCGAGCTACCTGCAGCACGTGAACTGCGCGCAGACCTACGAGCTCGGCAACATCGACGGCACGTACTTCATCGCGATGGAGCTGATCCAGGGGCGCTCGCTGCGCGACGTGATGGACCGCTGCGACGCGAAGCAGATCTCGATGCCGGTGCCGATCGCCCTCGACATCCTGAACCAGGTCCTCGACGCGCTCGACTACGCGCACAACCTGTCCGACGAGAACGGCCAGCGCCTCGGCATCATCCATCGCGACGTGTCGCCGGCCAATATCCTGATCGCCGACGGTGGCGTCGTGAAGCTCATCGATTTCGGCATCGCGAAGGCCTCGGCCGTCGGGATGCAGACGCAGAGCTTCTCGGTGAAGGGAAAGTTCGCGTACATGGCGCCCGAGTACGTGTCGCTCGGTCAGGTCGATCCACGCGCAGACATCTTCGCGGCCGGCGTGATCGCGCACGAGCTGCTCACCGGCAGGCCGCTGTTCTCCGCGAGTGAGGACCTCGACACGCTGAGCCGCCTGCGCTCGATGCCGATCGAGCCGCCGTCGAAGATCAACCCGAAGGTCCCCGAGGACATCGACGGACTGGTGCTCGTGGCGCTCGCCCGTGATCCGGCCGAGCGGTGGAGCGAGGCGAGCGCGCTGCGCAGCGCGCTGGCGACACTCACCCGGCGGCTCGGCCTCGGCGTGGTGGGCTCGCAGCTCACCGAGTGGACCGACGATCTGTTCGACGACTCGCGCGCGCACCGGGCTCGCGAGGTACCGGCGCGCATGCACACGCCACTGCCGTTCCCTGCTGTCGCGCCGCCGGAGCCGGCTGCTGTCGCGCCGCCGCCGGAGCCCGTGCTGCCTGCACCCGAGCCGCCCGCGCAGCCGCTTCCGATGACCGCGCCGTTCGTCACGCGGGCCATCGCGACGAAGCCGCACAACTCGCTGGTCGTGATCGCAGCCGTGGCGGTCGGCTTGCTGGCCGTCTGCGCCGCGGTTGGCTTCCTCCTGCTGTAGCGCTTACAGCTCGGTGTACGGGCGCCGGACCGCGGTGAAGTTCAGGTAAAGATACCAGCCGGTCAGCTGTGTCCCGCCCGCGGGCGTGAACGTGTCCTTGTCGCCCGTCATCGGCGACGGCTGGCTACAGTTGCCAGCTCCGCCGCGCAGCAGCGATGCCAGGGTCGAGCCATCGATCGAATCGATGCCGGTGGTTCCCTCGGGAATGATCGTCGCGTTCGCGGTGGCCTCGCTGAGGAAGCCGCGGATCATGCCGTCGCGAATCTCGGTGGCCGGCGACCCGAACCACTCGCCACCGATGCGTGCGTCCATGAGCGTGATCGCGATGCCGGCCAGGTTGAACGTGACGTTGCCCGCGGTCGCGGAGTAGCACGTGCCACCCGCGGGGGCGGTCGGCGACACGATAGCCGGCGCATAGTTGTTGTTCGTCGTGCCGGCGACGGGCGCGAGGCAGACCGCAGCCGCGCCCTGGTTGGTTGCGGTGGCGACCGTGTGAATCGAGCCGGCCGGCAGCGTGCAGGTCGTCGAGGACATCGGCGCGGTGCAGTCGGGGAACACGAGGTCCGTGGAGCTCGTCGAGCCGGCGCTCTGGACGAACGGGATGAACGTCTGCGCGATCGAGAGCTCGAGGAAATTGTCGGCATCGTCGTCGTCGGTCTGGATGTTCTCCTGGATGGTCGGATTCACGCCGTCGATTCCCAAGAACGACAAGTTCGTGACATCGGCGCATCCAAGGACCGGAACATTCGCGAAGATGTGCGGATCGCGAATGTCGAGATCGGTCATGCGAAACGCGACGGGCTCGAGGCGGCACGTGGCGCTGCAGCCGTCGCCCGGCGTGGTGTTGTCGTCGTCGCAGGTCTCGGGCGGGGTGATCACGGTGTCGCCGCACGCGGGGGCGCAATCGGGGTCGGTGCTGAGGTCTGCGCCGGCCGGGCAGCACGCATCCATCGGACCCGGCGCGATCAGCGTCGTGGTGCACGCCGCGCGACAGGTGCCGGCGTTGACGAGCGTGTCGAGCGTGCACGCCAGGCCGTCGTTACACGCGGTCGGGCACGCACCGACGCCGCTGCCGATCGCGGTGTCACAGGTCTCGGTCCCGGTGACAACGCCGTCGCCGCAGGTGGTCAGACAGTCGTTGTCGTTGGCCGCCGTCGCGCCGGTCGGGCAGCACATGTCGCCGTTGATCGGCGTGGTGATCGGCGTCTGCGTGCAGGCCGCGGTGCACGTGCCGCCGGCCACGAGGGTGTCGGTGGTGCAGTCCTGGCCATCGTTGCAGACCAAGGGGCACGCGCCCAATCCGCTCGAGAGACCGGTGTCACAGGTCTCGGTCGGCTCGACGACCATGTTGCCGCAGACCGACGTGCAGTCGTTGTCGGTCGTGGCGTCGGCGCCGGTCGGGCAGCAGTCGTCGTCGTCGATCGTGGCGAAGATCGTTCCGAACTCGCAGGTCACCGCGCAGCCGGCGCCGCTGACGATCGCGATCGTGCACGCGTCGGTGTCCGTGCACGTTGTCTCGGTGGGGCAGGCGCCCGGGCCGCTCGCGATGCCGGTGTCGCATTGCTCCATCGTGCCGAGCTCGCCATCGCCGCACTCGATGCGGCAGGTGGGCGAGCAGCCGTCGTCGGGCAGCGCGTTGCCGTCGTCGCACTCTTCGTCGCCTTCGATGCGCAGGTCACCACAATCGGTGAGCGGCACCTCTGCGTCGGGCGTGACGACGACGGGCTTGAGATTGTCTCCGCAGCCGAGCGCGAGAACGGTGACAACGAATGCGAGTGTCCTCATCGGTATGAGATTTTACACCGAGCCGGGACGAGCCAGTCGGCTCATCTCCGTGAGGCGCCGCACTACTGTGCGGAGACGTGCGTCTGATAGGCGGCGACGTCCATGAGGTCGTCCATCTCGCCCTTGTCGGTCGGCTCGATGTCGATCATCCAGCCCTTGCCGTAGGGATCGCCATTGACGTCCTCGGGGGAATCCTTGAGCGCCGCATTGATCCCGACCACGCGACCCGACACGGGTGCGTAGAGGTCACTCACGCTCTTCACGCTCTCGATCACGCCGAACTTCTGACCCTTGGTGACCTGGTCACCTTCCTTGGGCAGGTCGACGAGCGTGATGTCGCCGAGCTGGTCGACGGCGAACTGCGTGATGCCGACGCGCCAGCCCGTGCCTTGTGCGCGGAGCCACTCGTGGTCGTTCGTGTACTTGAGGTCGGTGGGGAAGCTCATTGGATACTCACTGGGGTCGTCGATAGAACTTGCCGGAAACCACGGTCGCGGTCGCGTCCTTGCCGCGGCAATCGATCGTGAGCTGCGTGCCGGCCGCAGCGTGCGAGACCGGAACGTAGGCGAGACCAATCGCGCCACCGACGATGATGCCGGGACCGCCACTGGTGACGGTGCCGATCGGCTGGCCGCCAGCGGTACGGTCGATCACCGCGTAACCGTGACGCGCGATCGCGCGGGCGCTCTCGTCGATCTTGAAGCCGACGAGCTGGCGGGTGAGGCCGGCGGCCTTCTGCTCGCGCAGGCGCGCAGAACCGATGAAGTCGCCCTTGTCGAGCTTGACCGCCCAGCCGAGGCCGGCCTCGAGCGGCGTGTGATCCTCGTCGAGATCGTTGCCGTAGAGCGGCAGCTTGGACTCGAGACGAAGCGAGTCGCGCGCGCCCAGGCCGATCGGCAGGCCACCAACCGGTGTGGCCGCTTCGACGAGCGCGGCCCACAGGCGAGCCGCGTCCTGGTTGCGGCAGGCGAGCTCGAAGCCGTCCTCGCCGGTGTACCCGGTGCGCGCGACGATGCAGGGAACGCCGGCGACGGTCGCGTCGGCAAAGCCGAACCCCGGAATCTTGGCGACGGCGCCGCCCGCGAGGTTGTCGACGACCGTGACGGCCTTGGGACCCTGCACGGCAATCAGCGCGGTCTCGTCGCTGACGTTGACAACATCGCACGTGGTCGAGGCGTGCTCGCGAAACCAGGCGAGGTCCTTGTCGATGTTGCCCGCGTTGAAGATGACCATGAAGTCATCGTCGGCGCGCTTGTAGAAGATGCAGTCATCGACGATGCCGCCGTTCGGCGTGCACAGCAGCGTGTAGACCGCCTTGCCGATCGGCGCGGACTCGACCGCGTTGGTGGTGAGCTTGGCGACGACCTCACGCGCACGCGGACCGCGCAGGTAGGCCTCGCCCATGTGCGAGACGTCGAACAGCCCGAGCGCGGCGCGCACGGCCTTGTGTTCCTTGATCGTGCCCGCGCCGTACGACACCGGCATGTGCCAGCCCCCGAAGTCGATCAGCTTCGCACCGAGCTGCTTGTGGGAGTCCCACAGCGGGGTCTTCTTCGGTTCCATCGGCTGCGAACACTACCTCAGCGCACGAGGATGTGCTCGCGCGTGACCGCTGGATCGCGCGTACGTCCGCCGGTCTCGAAATGCGCGCGGCGCGTCGCTGTGAGCGTCCGCAGCTCCCGCCACCCGCGCAGGGTGCGGCGATAGATGGTGAGCTTCGCGTCGCCGATCTCGGTGTTGGCGCAGAACACCTCCGTGCCGTCGGGATCCAAGTACGGCGCCATGATGAGGTTCTCGGGAGCGCACGTCAGCTCGCCCTCGATCTTGACCGTCGACGAGCGCGCCGTGAACTCGACGCGGCCGGTCTGCCACGTCACGCGGTTGGTGGCCCAGTGGCGGACCTGGTTCATGCGGTACTGCTCGCCGTCGCAGTCGAGCGCGAACGCCATGAGGTTCGGGGTGGTGATGCCCCGACGCTGGATCTTGCCAGCGAGGATCTCGAGGCTCGCGTCGGGCGCGCCGAGGAAGTCCGCGCAGTGCGCCCACGTCCACTGATAGCCGTGCTTCTTGCCCCACAGATGGGTCTGGCCCATCGGCACGCGATCGAAGCGATAGGTCTCGCCGTCGACGACGAGCGACCCCGACAGCGGCACCTTCCAGTTCGGCATGATCGGCGTGGTCGGTGCGAACCCCTCGCGCAGGTACATCAGGTCGGGATAGATCTTCAGTGCGTCGGTTGCAGCGGTCCAGCGCAGATCCCAGCGCACATCGTGACCGTCGCCGCTCGCCTGACCAACGGCGTGGTCGTGGCCGAGTCGCGCGCCACCGACCGACAGCACGAATGGGTTCTCGGCGCTCGCGACGGACGAGAACGGCACGACCTTGTGAAAGCCGAACGTGCGCGAGGGAGCCTTCGGATCGAATCGCGCGAACCACAGCTCGCCGCGCGGCTCGCCGTTCACCGGCTGCTCGGTGACGTAGCGCAGCCAGAATCCGTGCTCGGTGGCCGGATCGTTCCAGGTTAGGTACCAGACCTCGTAGACGCCTCGCGAGGCATCGGTCCAGCGGCGATGGTTGTCCTTCTCGCTCATGCGGCCTCCGTTGACGAGGTGGTACGGGCCGGCAACTCGCCGGGGCGAGGCCGCCCGAGCACGCGCCGCGACATCCACGATGCAAACGAGCGCGGCACGAAGCGCACGCCCCAGCACGACAGCTTGTTCACGATACCCGGGATCACGTTGCGCTTGCCGGCGATCATTGCGCGCACGCTGATCTTGGCGACCTGCTCGGCGGTCATCATCGAGTTGTTCGCGATCCAGCTGTAGTCGCCGGCGCCCGCCATCTCGTGGAAGTTGGTCTTGGTGCCGCCGGGGCAGATGCACGTGGCCGACAGCGCCGTGCCCTTCCACTCGCCGTGCAGCGCCTCGGTGAAGTTGCGAACGAACGTCTTGCTCGACGCGTAGAGCGCCATGTTCGGCACGCTCTGGTACGCGCCGATCGAGGCGATGTTCATCAGGTACGCGCGGTCGGTCTTGCCGCGGCGATGCACGGTGAAGTGTCGTGACAGCTCGACGAGCGAGGTGATGTTGAGCTGGAGCATCTCGGCCTCGCGCTCGGCCTCGATGCTGCTGAACGGCCGGAAGTAGCCAAAGCCGGCGTTGTTGACGAGGATGTCGATCGGCCCGCGCGCGGTCGCCTCGCGCCACAGCGCTTCCGTGGTGCCGGCCTTGCCGAGGTCGCTCATGATCACCTCGCTCGCCGTGCTGCACGAGGCCGCGACGTCATCGAGCTCCTTGCGGCGACGGGCCGACAGCACGAGGCTCACCCCGTGACCCGCAAGCTCGCGGGCGATCGCCGCGCCGATACCGCTCGACGCCCCGGTGATCAACGCGCGCTTGCCCTGCAACACGGACATATCGCAACGTTAGCACCATCGTTGCGGACCGGGCTGTGCGGGTGTACGACTCGCGACATGCGGAATCTCGTGTGCTCTGTGGCTGCCCTCGTTGCGCTGGTCCTGTGCGCGTGTGGCGCCTCCTCCAAGGAAGTCGCGATGGCGAAGACGGCTCGCTACCAGGGCGACAAGCTGACGCTGTTCGCCGAGGCCAAGGTCGCCGTCGAGGGCAAGTACCAGATCGCCAAGACCGACGAGGTCTCGCTCGGCATTCAGACCACCCCGCGCTGGTTCACGCCGGAGGGTCTCGCTGCCAACGATACCAGCGACGTCAGCATGCTGCAGCACTACAGCCTCAACATCGCGATGATCGTTCAGCTGCTTCCCGACGGCGAGAGCTGGATCGTCAAGGTCACCCCGATGATCGCTCGCTACAACAAGGGCATCCCGAAGCCGGAGCCCGTCAAGGAGGGCGACTTCAGCCTCCCGCTCTGGGTCAGCAGCCGTACCGACGAGCTCGCCCTCGAGATTCACAAGCGCCTGTCGAAGTACCAGGTCCAGACGGTTCCGGGCCAGGTCCCGCCGCCCTCGGGCCCGCCGGCTGAGACCCCGCCGACGACCGATCCCGCGGCGCCCCCGGCCTGACCACGCGCCGCGGTACAACGCGGCACATGGCGAACGAGCGCACGATCGCGGTGACCAACGATGTCATTCGCGAGCTGATTGTCGACAGTGACGAGCGAGTGGGCGAGGGCGGCTTCCTCGCGCTGCGCCGGCTCCGGCTGCGCAACCGCCGGGTCGACGGCACGATCTCGACGCAATACTGCTGCGATGCCGTCGTGCGGCCGTACGGCCAGGATGCGGTGGTCGTCGCCGTGTTCGCACGTACGCCGCGTGGCATCGAGGTCATCGTGCGTGACGGGCTGCGCCCGACGCTGATCGGTCGCGACCCCGCGCGTGCGCCGATGCCCGAGGAGCCCAGCGATATCTATTTCACCGAGCTGGTCGCCGGCATCGTCGAGGACGGGGACAAGGGCGAGGCCGGCCTGCGCACGCGCGCGGCCCACGAGACCGAGGAGGAAGCCGGCTTCAGCGTGGCGCCGGAATCGATCGTGCTCCTCGGCGCGGGCGTGATGCCGTCGCCGGGTTGCATGGTCGAGAAGTTCTACTTCGCTGCGGTCGAGGTCGATCCGAGCGCGCAGCAGCCGCTCGCCGGGGATGGCTCGCCGATGGAGGAGGGCGCGCGCACGCGGTGGATCGGGCTCGAGGATGGGATCGCGGCGTGTCGTTCGGGCGCCATCACCGATCTAAAAACAGAGCTGGGTCTCGTCCGCTTGCGCGACCACCTGGCCATTCGAAGCTAGGTTTCTTCGGTGCCCGGGGACGACGCGCGACCCGCATCCCTGCCGTCTTGCTTCGCGTACTCGTCGAGCTTGCGATACAGCGTCTTGCGATCGAGACCGAGGCGCTGCGCGGCTCGCGTCTTGTTGCCGGCCTCATCGTCGAGCACACGCTCGATGAACTCGCGCTCGAGCTCGGCCAGCGTCATGCGGCGCGCGACGGCCGCACCGAGGAAGTCGGCCGCGCGACGCTCGCGCACCTGCGACGGCAGATCGTCCTCGGCGATCAGCTCGCCCTGGCATAGCGCGACGCCCCGCTCGAGCACGTTCATCAGCTCGCGCACGTTGCCGGGCCAGTGATACGCGAGTAGCAGGTGCTGTGCCTCGGGTGACAGCCGCATGCGGCGCTGCGGATTCTGCTTGGCGCCCAGGGTCGCGAGGATGTGCTCGGCGAGCGGCACGATGTCCTCGGGGCGCGACCGCAGCGGCGGCAGATCCAGGTGAATCACGTTGAGCCGGTAGTAGAGGTCCTCGCGGAAGGTGCCCTCGGTGAGCATCTCCTCGAGCTTCTTGTTCGTGGCCGCAACGACGCGGACATCGACGCGCGTGTTCTTGGTGGCGCCGAGCGGGCGCACCTCGTGCTCCTGCAGCACGCGCAGGAGCTTGGCCTGCAGCGGCATCGCGAGCTCGCCGATCTCGTCGAGGAAGATCGTGCCGCCGTCGGCTTCGACGAACAGGCCGGGCTTGTCGTTGCGCGCGTCGGTGAACGCGCCCTTCTTGTGACCGAACAGCTCGCTCTCGATCAGGCCCTCGGGAACGGCCGCGAGGTTCACGCCGACGAATGGACCATCGGCACGCGTGGAGTTGTAGTGGATCGCGCGCGCGATCAGCTCCTTGCCGGTGCCGGACTCGCCGGTGATCAGCGTGCTCGCCGTCGACGCCGCGATGCGCTGCACGAGCGACACGACATCGCGCATGGTCTGGCTCTTCGCAATGATGCTGCCGAGGCCGTAGTTGGTCTCGACCTCGCGCTGGAGCCGCGCGACCCGGCTCTTGAGCGAGCGCTCGCCGAGGGCCTTGTCAGCGACGAGCAGGAGCTCCTCGATCTCGAACGGCTTGGTGATGTAGTCGTAGGCGCCGAGCTTGACCGCGCGGATCGCGGTGTCGATCGAGCCGAACGCGGTGATCATCACGACGTGCGGCGGGTCCGGGATGGCCGTCACACCGCGGATGAGATCGAAGCCGTCCATCTCCGGCATGCGCAGGTCGGTGACCACGAGGTCAAACCGTGCGCTGCGCGCGATCTCGAGGCCCACGGCCGCGCTACCGGCAGACTGCACGGTGAACCCGGCGTCGGACAGCTCCTCGGTGAGCAGCTCGCGCATGGCCGCGTCATCTTCGACGACGAGGATCGAGGCACTACGGTCGGCCATGCGCTTGGAGTTATCCCACAGGGATACGCTCAGGCCAAGGTGCGCGCAGCGCTCGAGGACTCGCTCGCGCGTCATCCATCATTGCCTTCGCTATCCCACGAAACCCTTACTGGAAGATGCAACGGCCCGTCGATGTCTGGCACACGAGGCGGTACCACGGGTCGATCAGTGGCTCGGTCGTTGGATCGGTGGCGCAGTGGTCGTCGGTGGTGCATTTCTGGATGCAGAAGTTTCCGGTCGCGAGGTACGTGGTGCAGACGTAGTCGGCACCGAGTCCGGCGCAGCCCGCGTCGGACGCGCAGTGCGGCGCGCACACGCTGCGAGTGTCCGCGTTGGCGACGAAGAAGAAGTCAGGGCAGGCGAGGCCCGCCGCGCAATCGTCCTCGGTGTCACAGGCGCCGCCGGCGGCAACGTTGGTCGCCGTGATCGGCACGCAGGCGCCTGCGGTGCACGCGCCGCGGAACACCTGATTGCGGTAGCTCGCCGCGCAGTCCGCACGCACGGTGCAGCCGGTCGTGCTCACACGCTGCCCGGTGAGCGTGTAGTCCACCGGTTGGGTGGTGCTGGTGGAGAAGTCGCTGACGCGCACGTAGTAGATACCCATCGGCAGGTACGAGAGACGCATGGTCTCGGGCTGCTCCCAGAAGGACAGTGCAATCGCCTCGCCGGTTGCATCGAATACCTCGAGATCGAGGTCGCGCGAGCCGGTCCACGTGAGGCTGAAGTCCCAGGTCTCGCCGGCGGTCGCGACTGCGAGCTGGTAGTAGTCGGACTCGCTGCGCGGTGACGAGCAGATCTGCGCGGTCGCGGTGATCGCGCCACCTGTGTCGGGGACCAGGATCACGGCGCCAGCGGGACCGTCGTCCATCGGCTCGACCGCGTCGTCGACGGTGCACGCGTCGACACCGGGACCGCAGAGGTTGGTCGCGCGATCGCAGCGCGGCTCCTCGGGCTGCAGGCAGTCGAAGCTGCTCTCGCATTCGACACAGCGCCCGAGGTCGCAAACGGGTGGGCCGCTGGTGCAGCCGGCATCGTCCACGCATGCTTCGGCGTAGACATCGAGCGTGAATGCCTGGCTCGCCGGTGTGGCCGATGCGTAGTAGTCGACCACGATGTACGCGGTCGCCGAGCTCGCGACGAAGCGGCCGGCCTCTTCGCTGCCGGCGCTCGCATCGACGAACAGCTTGCACTCGGTGTCAGCCGGGCCGGTCATCGTCGAGCAGCCGTCGACGACATAGAACGCGAGGTCGGAGCTCGAGCGGAGGCGCACGATGTATGCGGTGCCGGGGACGAGGCCATCGAGCGACACCACGCGATCGGGGCCGGCCGATGCGATGCCGTACGGCGCAACCACGCGCGTGCACTGCATCGGGCTCTGCACGTCGGACATATCGAGCGTGCCGCTGACGTGCGCGGGGATGCTGGTGGTCGCGCCGGAGAACTCGCGGCACGCGGCGAACACCTGTGCGTCGGGCGTGGCGTCTTGCACGACGCTCGCGTCTGGTTGGACCGGCGAGTCGCCGTCGCCACACGCGACGAGAATGGTCAGGACTGCGACCAGGCGGCGACGCACGCGCCCAAGCTACAAGCGCGGGAGCGACGCGGACCAAACTTTGGGATCACAGGCAGTGAAGCCGCTGCGACCCGCGGATCTCAGCCCATGCCCTGGCGGCGCCTGCGGTGGCGGTGCTCGTGCTCCTCGTCGACCAACCGGACGTAGTCGAGCACCTCGGCGGGCTGGACCTCGGCGATCGGAGTGCCGCCAAGCTCGCGAACTCGTTCGCGAAATGACTGGGCAATCTTTTCAAACGGCGGCAGATCTTCACGGCCCGAAAGGGCCCCCGACCGTGCGGCCTCGTGCGCCTCCTCGGTGAGGCGCAGAGCACTCTCTCGGGTGATGCGGCCGCGACGGATCACGTCCTGGACGCTGGTCGCGAGGTGACCCAGCTCGTATTGCCCCGAGTCGAGCATCTCGAGTGCGACGAAGATCACCTGGCGCGCGCTGAGGACCTGGTCCTCGTATAGGACCATCGCGGCCTGGAAGTAGTTGAACACCGGCACCAGGCGCGGGCCGAAGCGGCGAAAGCCGAGCGGTGGCGAGCGGCGATCGAGGTGGATGAACATGCGGCGGACCGCCAATCCCTGCGGGACGCGGCGGGCGAGGTCGATGCAGCGCTGTGCGTCGTCGGGATACGCGCGCGACGCGATCAACACGCGCTCGAGATCCTGAAGTGAGACCTGGCCGCTCACGACGTCCGCGTACAGGCAGTAAATGATCGCGTCGGCCTCGGCGTCGTCGCCGAATAGCGTCTCGCGCTCCGCCGGCGCATTCGCGCGCGACTCCAGCATCGCGGGGAGCTTGTATGGAATCTGTGCGCGCAGTGCGCGGAACCGGCCGCGCAGGATGTTCTTCAAATTATTCTTGAGGACGAACTCGTCGTACTCGATGCCGTCGAGCGCGAGCTTGGCAGCGAGCACATTGCGCATCTGGGTCGGGCTGCCCGACACGATGCAGATGCGGTTGCCGTCCTGCTTGAGTGCGCGCAGCAGCGCCGTCGCGCCGGGGAACGCGTGCTTGTCGGCGGCGGTCTCGAACGCGCTCTTCGCGAGATCCGCGAGCGAGTCGAACTCGGTGCGCAGATACGTCTTGTCGAGGTCCCAGCGAAACGTGTGCTTGGGGCGCGGTGCGCCGGGCGCCAGTGGCTCGAGCTTGGGCTCGAGGAGCCCGATGCGCTCGCTGACCCGCACGGGTAGGGACGTCAGGCGGCCGAGCATCGAACGGCGAGCAGCCACGATGTTACGCTCCGTCGCTGCCGGCTACGCGGCGCTGCGCGCGCTCGTCGAGCTCGGCCATCGTGCGCGCGATGTTGCCGCACAGGTTTCCTGCGAGTGCCTTGTGCGCGACCTTCACCGCGTTCTGGATCGCGCGCGCGTTCGAGCGCCCATGCGCCTTGATGAATGGATGTGTGAAGCCGAGCAGCGGCGCGCCCCCGTACTGCTGCCAGTCGGTGACTTCCTTGAGCTGATCGATCGCCGACGACAGCGCGATGAGGCCCAGGCGCCACGCGAGCCGCTCCTTGTGTGCGTAGCGCGCGAGGCGGACGACCGTCTCGGACACGCCCTCGAGCATCTTGAGCACCACGTTGCCGACGAAGCCGGACGTCACGACGACGTCTGCCACACCGCGCGGGATGTCGAGGCCCTCGATGTTGCCGATGAAGTTGAGCTCGGTCGTCTCGACGAGCGCCGCGTTCGCGGCGACCACCTCGGGCGGACCCTTGCCGGCTTCCGTGCCGTTCGACAGCAGCGCGACGCGCGGGCGGCGGTTCTGCGACACCAGCTTCGCGTAGGCCGAGCCCATCACGGCGAATCCAACCAGGTCGTCGGCGGTCGCATCGATCGTCGCGCCGACATCGAGGATGAGCGAGAACGGATCGTCTTTCTCGCCGCGGCGCAGCTCGGTCGGATACACCGCGGCGAGTGCTGCGCGACGAACGCCCTGGAGCAGCGTCCAGCGGCGCGCGCATGCCAGCACGCTGGCGCCGGTGTTGCCGGCGGACACGAGTGCGTCGCCTTCGCCGCGCGCGACGAGGTCGGCGGCGACCGCGATCGAGCAATCGGGCTTGGCGGCGAGAGCCTCGGTGGGCTTCTCGTCCATTTCGACGAACGTCGGTGCGTGATGCACGCGAACGCGCGAGCCGTCGTGGCGCATACGCGGCAGCAGCCGGCCGAGCGTGGCGGCGTCGCCAACCAGGATGATCTCGGCGCCCGACAGCGAGAGCGATGCCTCCGCCGCGCCGCGCACGATCTCATCGGGAGCGTGATCGCCTCCCATCGCGTCGACGACGATCCGGTGCATTGACAGCATCTTGCCATGAAGTGCGCGTCGGGGGCGTTCAAGGGAGCACAAGCTGATCGGCGGCTGCTCACTCGCGCCTTGCCGCGTGTAAGTTGCGCTCACGTCACGCGCGTGTCGGGCGCGCTCAGAGTGCCCAGTTGTAGTGCTCGTCGTCGTCCGACAGCGTCTCGGAGTGGCCACAGGCCCGGCACTTCATCCGAGTGAACTCGAACACACTCTCGGCGTTGACGTCCGTCGAGGCGCACTTGGGACACCGTCCATCGGGCTGGGCGAGCGCTCGCGCGAGATCTGCGGCTGCCTTTGCGGCTTGCTCGGCCTCGTACGCCCGCTGCTGTGCAGCGCGTCGCTCGGCGCCGGGTGCCAGCATGCGAGCGACCGCGGTGTCGACGGTCGCGGCGTCGAACGGGATGCCCTGTGCGGCCCCTGCGCATACGAGGGCGCGCACCTCGAGCTCCCTGTACGCGTCCGCGTCTTGTTCGCTCAGGCCGATGGTGCGCGTGCGTGTGAACTGCTCGCTCACGAGCTCGGCGCCTTTGAACACGGCTTCACCGACGCCGAAGTAGTGGTCGGCCCAGTCGGAGCCCGATTGGGCGAAATTGTAGACGTAGTGATCCGCGATGTAGCGCAGCCGGATGAGCCCGCCCTCGACGTCCTCGGATGCGAGCACCGTGATCTCCGGCCGGTCGCTCTCGTTCGCGTAGAAGGCGCCGACCTCGGCCTTCAGGATCGTCCAGATGCGCTTCGCGATCGTCTCGCAGCGCGCCTTGCGCTGGTTCTCGTTCAACGTGTCTCGGCGAGTCCCACGCATCCAATGGCGCTATCGTACTGGCCTGTCGGGGCGGGGTGCTAGAGTCCGCGCGCAGTGCCGGAGCGCCTCTACATCGTCGACGGACACGGCTACATCTTCCGGGCTCACTACGGCCTGATGAACATCTCGCGCGGCGAGCGCAAAGAGGTCCGGCTGTCCACGGCCGAAGGCATGCCGACCGGCGCGCTCTACGTGTTCTCGCGCATGCTGCTGCGGCTCGAAGAGGACAACCAGCCCAAGCGCATCGTCGTGGTGTTCGACGACAAGTCGGGCAAGAAGACGTTTCGCGCCGAGATGTACGCCGAGTACAAGGCGAACCGCAAAGAGACGCCCGAGGAGCTCCAGGTCCAGATGGAGTACTTCGCGAAGATCGTGCGCGGGCTCGGCTGGCCGGTCATCTCCGTCCCCGGCGTCGAGGCCGACGACACCATCGCGTCGCTCGTCGAGAAGGCGAAGGCCAAGAACTGGGAAGTCGTCATGTACTCGGCCGACAAGGACATGATGCAGCTGATCGGCGACGGTGTGACGATGATCGACGCCCTCCGCCAGACCACGTACACGCGCGAAGAAGTGATCAAGAAGATGGGCGTGCCGCCGGAGAAGATTCCGGACTTCCTCGCGCTCGTCGGTGACACCAGCGACAACATCCCGGGCATCAAGGGTGTCGGCGACAAGACCGCGGCGACCCTGCTCGAGCAGTACGGCACGCTCGAGAATTTGATCAAGACCAACCCGGTCGTGCCGCGGCTCAGCGTGAAGCAGCCGTTCAGCGACCCCGAGCAGCTCGAGCGCGTGACGATGTCGCGCAAGCTGGTCGAGCTCAAGCGCGACGTGGAGGTCCCGCCGCTCGAGGAGCTCGTCGTCGCCGACTGGGATCTGCCGGGGCTGCTCGCGCTGTTCACCGAGCTCGAGTTCAACCTTCTCGTCGAGAAGGTGAAGATGAAGATGCCGCCGGGCGAGGACATGGTCGTGGTCGCCGCACCCACGGCCACCGAGGTCGCCGCCGTCGAGGCGCGCCAGGACACCAAAGTCGTCGTGCGAGCCGATGCGATCGCCGCCGTCGTTGCCGCCGCGCGCAAGGCCGGCAAGCTCGCGATCACCGTCGAGCTCGATCCCGAGCGCATCGAGAAGGCGCGCATGGTCGCCGTCGTGATCGCGGTGCCCGGTGAGCCGCCGGCCTATATCCCGCTCGGTCATCGCTACATCGGCGCGCCGTCACCGCCGGTCGCCGCTGACCTCGCACCGCTGCACGCGCTGCTCGCGGACCCCGACGTCGCGAAGGTCGCTCACGACGCCAAGACGGTGACGCGTGCGTTCCTCGATATCGGCCTCCCGGTCAGCGGCATCACCGACGACACGATGCTCGCCGCGTTCCTCCTCGATCCGACCGCCGAATCGGAGCCGGGTGAAGCCGTCGCGAAGCGGCTGGGTGGCGTGGTGTTGCCGGAGCGGGTGGCGATCGCGGGTCGCGCGAAGACGAGCCTCGAGGCTGTCGAGGTCGAGCGTGCAGCGCCGTGGGCCGGCGCGATCACGCACGCGTTGCTGCCGATCTCCGAGACGCTCCCGTCGCGGCTCGAGAACGGTGGGTTGACCGCGCTCTACCGCGACATCGAGCTGCCGGTGGCCAAGCTGCTCGCGCAGGTCGAGCGGGTCGGTATCCACATCGACGTCGCGCACTTCAAGAAGCTCGGTGGCGAGGTCAGCGCCAAGCTCGAGGGGCTGGAGAAGACGATCTTCGAGCTCGCGGGCCAGGAGTTCAACGTCGGCTCGCCCAAGCAGCTCGGCGAGATCCTGTTCGAGAAGCTGGGCCTGGCGACCAAGGGTATCCGTCGCACCAAGACCGGCTGGTCCACCGAGGCAGAGACGCTCGAGCAGCTCGACCACCCGATCCTCGCGCCGATCATGGAGCACCGCGAGATCAGCAAGCTCAAGGGCACCTACCTCGACGCGCTACCGCCGCTCGTCTCGCAGCGCACCGGTCGCGTCCACACCAAGTTCAACCAGGTCGTCGCCGAGACGGGGCGCATCTCGTCGCAGGATCCGAACCTGCAGAACATCCCGATCCGCAGCGAGCTCGGCATGAAGATCCGCAAGGGCTTCATCGCCGCGCCGGGCATGGTCTTGATCGCGGCCGACTACTCGCAGATCGAGCTGCGCATCCTCGCGCACCTCTCGGGCGATCCGGTCCTCGCGGCCGCGTTCCGCGATCACATCGATGTCCACACGCAGACCGCGGCCGCGGTGTTCGACACGCCGCGCGAGAAGGTCACGCCGGAGCAGCGCCGGATCGCCAAGGCGGTCAACTACGGCCTGTCCTACGGCCAGAGCGACTTCGGCCTCGCGCGCACCCTCGGCATCAATCGCAACGAGGCTGCGGGCTACTCGCGCGAGTACTTCAAGCGGTTCCCGAGCATCCACAAGTTCATGGACGAGATCGTGGCGGTCGCGCGCGCGCAGGGTGGGGCGCGCACCGTGCTCGGTCGCTGGCGTCCGATCGCGAATTTGATGTCGAAGTCGCCGGCTGCGCGTCACGCGGCGGAGCGTGTCGCGCAGAACACGCCGATGCAGGGCACGGGCGCGGATCTGATCAAGCTCGCGATGCTGCGCACGCAGGAGCGGATCATCGAGGAGCGCTGGCCGGTGCAGATGCTGCTCACCGTTCACGACGAGCTCGTGTTCGAGTCGCCGCCTGACATCGCGGAGTCCGTCGGCGCTGCGCTCAAGCAGGAGATGGAGACCGTCTACACGCTGACGGTCCCGCTCGAGGTCGACATCGGCATCGGTTCGAACTGGGCCGACGCGTAGGACTCGTGAGCACTCCTCGTAAGCCAATCATCCTCGAGCCCGGCGGCGGCCGGCAGTATCCGATGGGCCGCATCTCGGCGGTGTTCAAGGCGGACGAGGCGGAGACCGCGCAGGGCTACTCGATCTCGGAGTGGTGGCTCGAGCCCAACAGCACCGGGCCCGGCGCGCACTCGCACCCCGAGGACGACGTGTTCTTCATCCTCGCGGGCACGATGAGTGTCCTCATCGGAGAAGACTGGCTCGACGCATCGGCCGGATCGTTCGTGCTGATTCCGGGCGGCACGACCCACGATTTTCAGAATCGCAGCGATGCGCGGGCCGGCCTGCTCAACTTCACGAACGGCGTGTTCGAGCCCGAGATGCCCGGCATCGCAGCGTGGTTCGCCGAGAACCCGCCCACGAACGCGCGCTGAGCGGCTCAGCAGGTCGCGAGCAGCACGATGATCAGCATCAGCACCGCGCCGCCGACCGCGTAGGTCCACCGTGGCAGCGAGCGCAGGCTGCGCATCAATGACTGGATCGGCGAGTCGAGTGCCGGAATATCGTGGCTCGAGCTCGACTCGCGCAACATCTGCTGCGTGACGGTCGCGAGCTGGAGCTGCTCGATCAGCGGGCTCGCGAGCGCGGCGAACCGCTCGAGCAGGGTGACGTCGAGGTCGTTGAACGGGGGACGCTTGGTGCGGCGCGCGGCGACGAGCACGCCGATCACCCGACGATCGGTCGCGATGATCGGCTGTACGAGCAGCTGGCTGTGCATGTCGCCGTCGGGATCGTCGAGCGGGCCGAGCCAGCGCGGGTCGGCGCTCGCACGCGGCACGTTGACGGGGCGGCCGGTGCGCGCGCTCCAGCCCACGACACCGGCGATCGCGCGGCGATCATCACCGCGAGCGCGGCGGCGAGTTTCGGACCACAGCGCGCCGTCCTCGTTCGAGTAGTAGACGCAGTAGACGCGGTCGGCATCGAGAAGCTCGCGGACGGCTTCGATCGTCAGGGTCTCCGCCGCGGCGAGGTCGGTTGCTTGTGCGAGCTTGCGCGAGCTCGCAAAGCCGAGCTGGGCACGCTTGGCTTCGGCGGCACTCTGCGGTTTTGAAGCGACGAGTGCGGCGGGGGCGCGGTCGCGCGACAGGCCGACGAGCAAGTCGGCGAGCTGGTCGTCGCTGATCGTGCTGCGCGCGGCGTAGGCGACGCGCGAGTCGGTGTCGGCGGCCCACGCTTCGCCGAGGGTGACGAGGCGGTAGTAGGGCGGGGCGTCCTCGGCGCGCGCGAGCACGGAGACTTCGAGTCGCGCTTTGCGCGCGATGCGACGGATGCGCGCGATGTCGTCCTCGCCCGTCGCGACGATCGCGACGTCGATCGGATCGCCGTCCGCGCCGCTCGACTTGCGCGACGGCGGATCGCTGGGGTTGCGGTTGCGTGCAGCCCCGCCAGATTCTGTGCGCGGACGCGGTGGCGAAGACTCGCCGCGGGGACGCGGTGGGGACGAGTCAAACGCATCGCTGGGCGCCGACCCGGGACGAGCGTGTGGCGGCGAGTTGAAGACGCCGCTCGGTGACGTGGGCGGGCGGGGGCGTGGCGGCGAGGTGTCGTTGCCGACCGCGGGTGTCGCTGCACCGGCGCGCGGCGGCGAGGAATCGCTGCCGCCACGGTCGCTCCCCTGCGGGGCAACTCGTGCCGATGCGTCGTCGTGCGATGCGGCCCGTGCAATCGAGGCCACGTTGCCGGCCGCGGGTGTCGCACCAGCTCGCGGCGGCGAAGCATCGCTGCCACGGTCGCTGCCCTGCGACGCGGCTCGTGCGGCGTGCGGAGCGTCGTCATGCGATGCGGCTCGGGTCGCCGCGATGCTGCCGGCCGCGGGTGTTGCGGTGGTGCGCGATGCGATGGCCGCCGACGGTATCGGTGGCGGCTTGGATTCTGGGCGGCGCGCGGTCACCGGCGGCGGACGCGAGTCACTCGCGCTTCGTGGTGCGGCGGACAGGAGCGCCGACTGGGTGGCGGGCGGGGCAATGCCCGCACGTCCGCTGGGTAGTGTGCTGCGCGGGCGACGCGGCGCATCGCCGCCGCTCGTCGTGTGCGGTCCACCCGCGGCCGCGAGGTCGATGGCCCCGGCGATGAGCGCGGCGAGACTGCTGAGGGCGACGCGTTCGGCCTCGCTGAAGTCGCTGTGTCGCCAGCGTCGGATTGCCACGAGCACCGCGTGCGTGCGTCGATCCGCACCGACCACGGGCTGCACGAGCAGGCGCGACTGCGCCTTACCCTCGGGATCGTCGAGCTCGGTGAGGTAGCGCGGGTCGTCACCGGCGGGCGATGCGTGCAGTGCGCGGCCGGTGTACGCGCTCCATCCCACCATGCCGGCCGCGGCACGCGGCGTGGTGAACGTGCTCGGTGCTTGCGACCACAGCGCGCCCGTCGAGGAATCGAAGAACAGCAGCCGCGCACGATCAGCTCGCGTGAGCACCGTGATCGCTTCGACTGCGACCTGTTCGATCGCGCCACGATCAACGAGCGATGAGATTCGCTGTGCGAAGTCGGCGACACGCGGGTCGGCATCGGGTGCGGCGACAGGTGGATCGACGACGACTCGCCCACTCACGAGGCCTCGCAGCAGGTCGAGCAGCGCGGCATCGGGGAGTGCCGTGCGCGCGACGTGCGCGACCTGCGGTGAAGCGGGCAGGGACGGCTCACCGATCACGACGGCGGCTGCAGACTCGTGCGCGGCTCCGAGCGAGGTGAGGACAGGCACGAGCAGGCCGTTCGCGTGGCAGAGCTTGCGTACTCGCTCGGCATCGGCTCCGGTTGCAACGACCACGATGCCGCCCGCTGCGGTCTCGGTGCGCTCGGGCCCGACGGGTGCCGGGGTTGGCGCACGCGCGACCTTGTCGAGGACGATCACGCCGTCACCGGTCTCGCGCGACTTGCGAATCGCGGTGTTCATCACCGTCGGCAGCGCGACCGGTGTGATGTGGTCGTGCACGCTCGACTGAGCCGGGAGGCGATCAGGCGTGATCGGCTGCGGCAGCGTCGACGAGCTGGATGGACGCGCGGGATGCTCGGCGGGGGACACGCCACGCGAGGCGGCTCGCATACGTACTTGCTGGGCGAGCGTCGCTCGCGTGGTGGGCGGATCGTCGCCCTCCATCTGGTCACTTTCGTGAGCAGGTGAGCCGTCGTCGTGCGACGTCGCGTCGTCCCACGGACCGTCGGTTGGATCGCTCACGCCGGACCTGTCATTCGCGAGGCCAGTGTACGCGGTCGCAGGAGGGCACGGTCGGCCGTTGCACGGCGCACGTCGGCCGGTCAGCGCCGCGACTTCGACTTGGCCGTCGCGGCGGGCTTCTTCGCGGCGGGCTTCTTCGCGGGGGCGGTCGGCTTCTTCGGGGCGGGCTTCTTCGCGGCGGGCTTGGCAGTCGGCTTCGGCTTCTTCGGGGCGGGCTTCTTCGAGGCGACGGGCTTCTTGGCGACGGGCTTGGCAGTCGGCTTCGGCTTCTTCGCGGCGGGCTTCGCGGGAGGTTTGGCCTCCGACTTCGCGGCCTTCGACCGCACCGGCGCGGTCAGGTCGGGCGACGCCCCGAGCTTGTCCTGTTGCGGGATGGCCTTGGCCTGGTCGAGCAGCTCGCGCAGGGTGCCGTACTCGAGCCACCCGGGATCGGAATCGTCATAGAACCCGAGACCTCCATCGAACGGCGAGAGCCGCGCGATCAGGTCGTTGGGCTCACCAGCCCCATACATGTAGAGAAAGAACGAGCCGTCCTCGGTCTTGGAGCCGACCAGCTCCCAGCCCAGGTCGCCGCAGGCCGGGCGGAGCCACTGCTCGTCAAAATCGGCGAGTCTGCGATAGGCCGAGGCGCTGGGTAGCCGCGACATCTCGGTGGCGGGGTAGGGCATCTCCACGACGAAGATCCGGTCCAGGTGGGGCCGCGGATCGAGCTCGCGAATGCGGAACATCGTCGGTGTTCCGTCGTCCCGCTTGGCCTCCACGATGTGCCACAGCTCGCCCTGGGTGCTCATCGCCGGAAACGGTACTGCGAAATTGTCGGGCCTGATCGAGCAATCTCACCGATTTATGTCGTTCGCGATCGGCAGGTTCATTGGCTAGAATATGCAGCTCATGCGCAGGGTGGTTGCGGCGCTTTTAGTCGCTGCGTGTAATGGGTCGTCGCCGTCGTCCGCGCCCGCGGTCGATCCGGCTCCGATGCAGGTCGGTAGTGGCACCGCCGCAGCGAGCGCTGCACCACTCGGCAAGCCGTCGCACGATCACGAGCTGCGGCCACATCATGAAGAAGCGGTCGTCGAGTGCGTGATCACGGTCGCCGAGACCGCCGAAGACGACGTTCGTCTTCAGGCGCTCCTCGATCAGGCGAACAAGAACATAGAGCGCGGCAGCTATAGCGCCGCGTGGACCTGCGCGGACCGCGCGACGGACCTGGCGCCCGCATCGGTCGAAGCCCATCACCTGCGGGGCGCAGCACTCGCGGCGCTCCATCGCGACGCCGAGGCGCAGATGGCGTTCTCGCTCGCGCTCGCGCTCGACCCCGACGACCCCGAGACACTCCGCGCCGTCGCGGACTTCTACATCAACGGCAAAGGCGAGCGCGGCCGCGACTCACTCCGCCTCGGTCTCGAGCTCGCGCAGCGTGGCAGCCGCCGCGCCCTCGCGCGCCGTCGCCGCAACGTCCCCCTCGCCGCCGACCTCGCGATCCTCGAGGCGCAGGCGCTCAACGATCTCGGCCGCAGTGACGAGGCCGTCGAGCGCGTCGAAGCCGCACTCCGCATCGTGCCCACCCGCGGTGACGCGCTCCACGAGCGCGGGGTCGCACTGTTCGATCTGTCGCGCTTCGCCGACGCGAAAGTCGCCTTCGCGAAGGCGATTGCTGCCCAGCCGCAGGATGCCTACTCGCACCAGATGCTCGGCCTGACCCTCGAGCAGCTCGGCGAAATCACCGCAGCCGACGCCGAGCTGGCCAAGGCGATCGAGCTGGCGCCCAACGAGCTGACCTCGCCCGTGCTGATCACCGTCGACGAGTTCCAGAAGGAAATCGACACCGTGATCGCCGGGCTGCCGAACGAGCGCCGCGCTCGCGTGAAGGCGATCAAGGTCGAGGTCGTCGACCTGCCGGATCCGGTCGATCTCAAGGCGGTCAATCCGCCGTTCCCGCCGACGATCCTCGGCCTCTACCGCGGACCGGTCGGTCGTGTGCACACCGCTGGCGACGAGCCGCCGTCGATCGTCCTCTATCGCAAGAACCTTGCGCGCGCGGTCAAGACGCGCACCGAGCTGTCCGAACAGATCCGCGACACGCTGCTGCACGAGATCGGGCACCTCGAAGGTCTCGACGAGGACGACCTCCGCCGCCGCGGCATGGAGTAAGCGCTTCGATAAGTCCTTGGTCTCTGACCCGGGGCGAATTGCCCGGCAGCTGGGGTACGATGCGGGTGGATGTCGGACGCGAAGGGACTGGCTACGAGGGACCCGGACGAGCACGTCCAGTCACTCGCAGAGGCTCTTCGGCGTGAACAGAAGAAGGTCGAGCTGGTCCAGGAGGTCAGCAAGGCCCTGTCGACCACCGGCGATCTCGATGCACTGCTCCACCTCATCATGGAGAAGGTCACCGAGCTGATGGAGGCCGACCGCTCGACGCTGTTCCTCATGACCGAGGACGGCAGTCAGCTGTGGTCGAAGATCATCCAGGGCAGCGAGGTCGCCGAGATTCGCATCGGCGTCGGCGAGGGCGTGGCCGGCTGGGTCGCCCAGACCCGCGAGATCGTCAACATCCCCGACGCCTACGCCGATCAGCGCTTCCAGCCCGCGGTCGATCTCAAGAGCGGCTTTCGCACCCGGTCGATCCTCTCGGTCCCGATGCTGGGCGCCCTCGGTGGCCTCGTCGGTGTCCTGCAGTGTCTCAACAAGAACGACGGCATCTTCTCCAAGGGCGACGAGGAGCTCATGCGCGCGCTGGCCTCGCAGGCCGCGATCGCGATCGAGAACGCTCGCCTCTATCACTCGCTCGTCACGCAGAACCAGGAGCTGCAGCGCGCACGCCGCGACCTCGAGCGCCGCCAGCGCGAGCTCAACGCGCTCTACGAGGTCGAGAAGGAGCTGTCGGCCGCCCTCGATCTCGACGATCTGCTCTCGCGCATCCTTGCCCAGGCGATCACCGTGCTCGGTGGCGGTGCGGGCTCGATCGCGCTCGTCGATCCCGGCGGTGCGCTGCGCTTCAGCACCGTGCAGGGGCCGGCCGCACCGCGCCTGATCGAGCGCACGCTGCCGCACGGCACGGGCCTGCTCGGCTGGTCGATCGCGCACAAGACGCCGATCATCGTCGACGACCCAGCGAACGATCCGCGGCACGCCGCCGAGGTCGCCAAGGAAGCCGGCGTCCGGCCGCAGCACATCATGGTTGCCCCGCTCGTCGACGGCGAGGACGTGATGGGCGGCATCGAGATCATCGATCAGCGCCGCACCACGCGCGATGGCGAGCTGCCGTGGACCGAGGATGACCTCAAGCTCCTCGTGCTGATCGCGGCCCAGGCCGCCTCCGCGATCGGCCTCGCGCGCCGCCGCAGCGAGCAGTCCAATCGCGATCGCCTCGCCTCGATCGGCCGCATGCTCGCGGGCCTGCTGCACGACCTCAAGACGCCGATGACGATCATCTCGGGCTACGCCCAGCTGATGGCCGCGTCCGACGAGTCGCAGCAGCGCGAGACCTACGTCGAGCAGATCCAGCGCCAGTTCGATCTGATGGCTGGCATGACCCGTGAGGTCCTCGCATTCGCGCGTGGCGACACGGACCTGTTCATTCGCAAGGTCTACGTCAATCGATTCACCGAGGAGCTGGCCACCCAGCTCGGCGCCGCGACCCAGGGCCGCTCGATCGACTTCGAGATCGAGCCGATCTACGACGGCATCGCGTTCTTCGACGAGCAAAAGCTCCTGCGCGTGTTTCACAACCTCGCACGCAACGCGGTCGAGGCCATGCCCGATGGTGGCAAGCTCAAGGTAGTGGTCGATCGTGACGGCGATCAGATCATGTGGAAGGTCAGCGACAACGGTCCTGGCATCCCGCCCGAGCTCAAGGGGCGGCTGTTCGATCTATTCGCGACCGGCAAGAAGGGCGGTACCGGCCTGGGCCTCGCGATCGTGAAGAAGATCGTCGACGATCATCACGGCAGCGTGCTGTGCGAGTCGGGACCGACCGGCACGACGTTCACCGTCAAGCTGCCGATCCAGCGTCCCACCGACGGTGACTGAGCTCCGCATTCTCTGCGCTGCCCTTCGACGAGCTGAACACGGCATTCCGGCGTTAGAGTCCATCGCGAACCGCGGCGTGGGCACCATGGAAGCCACCGCCGCGGTTCTCGCGGCTCAGCTCGCCGGTTGCGCCGACGAGCTGAACGCGCTGCTGGCTACTGTGCCGAGCCGGACGCGCTCGCCGAGGCCGAGACCTCGACGCTGACCGAGACCGACGCGTTGACCGAGGCGCTCGCCTCGACCACCGCTTCGATCGCCGACTTCATGCACGCCGCCGCCTGAACACCCGCCGAGGCGAGCGAGGTCGACGCCGCGCGCAGCGAGGCCGTGAAGCCCGCGATGCCGGGGACGATCGCGTACTGCAGGCGCGACTGCACCTGGATGATCTTCGGCAAGTTGACGGTCAGGGTCGCGACGAGGGCGGTGACACGCGCGGCCTTCGCCGTGTCGGTCAAGCCGATGCCGACGATCGTGACCGTCGGGACATCGCACGTCGCGTTCGCGTTGGCCTGTGCGTCGCATGCGGCCTTGCAGTCGGCCTGCGCCATCACGTCGGCCTCGCCGTTACACTCGGCGGTCCACGTCGCGCTGCACTCGCCGTAGCACTCACCCGCGCACGATCCGGTGACGTCGGCGACGCACGTGCCACTGCACGAGCCCGAGCACGTCGCGCTGCAGCTACCGGTACAGGTGCCGCTGCACGTGCCGATGCACTTCGTGTTCGTCGGGTCCATCTGCGAGCAGCTACCCGAGCACGTACCGTTGCAGGTGCCCGAGCACGAGCCGGTGCAGCTGCCCTCGCACTCGCCGGTGCAGTTCACGGTGCCCGAGACGGCGCACGAGCCGGTACACGACGCCGAGCAGCTTCCGTGCAGCTCGCCGTCGCACTCGACCATCGCGGTGCCGGTGATCGAGGCATCACACTCGGCCGCGCAGGTCGCGGAGACCTGGAGGTCGACGGTGCAGGAGGCCGGGGTGATCGAGATGGCGAGCGAGGCGCCGTTCGGCAGGGTCGCGACGATCGCGTCGATCTCGGTCGACACCCGGCCGCAGGCCTTGGTCACCGCGAGCTCGCCCGAGGCGGGCGTCAGCTCGCCGGCCGGGATGCCGAGGTCAGTCGCGATCGCGGTGCAGGCCGCGAGCAGGTCGGCCTCGGTCTCGTTGGCCGCGCTGTAGAGGTCGGCGGACGCCTGGAGCAGCGCCTCGACCTTCTGTGCGGCGTCGCCGGCGCCGAAGTCGCCGACGGCGCCGGTCTCGGCGTTGAAGCCGGTACCGCACGCATTGTTGAGGGGGTCGTCGTCACCGGGACAAGCGGTGAGAACACTGAGTAGGACAAGGGATAGGCCGTAGCGCATGGCCCAAGCATACGCCATGCTCGCGCCGTGCTCCGCCTGCACGACATCACGAAGAGGTACGGCTCACGTCGTGCTCTCGGTGACGATGCGCATGCCGTCACACTCGAGGTGAACGCAGGTGAGGCCGTCCTGCTCGTCGGGCGCAACGGCGCGGGGAAGACCACGCTGTTACGCATCGCGACTGGCTTTCTCGATCCCGATGCGGGTCAGATCACGATCGATGGCATAGATGTGTTTCGCGATCGGACGCGCGCGCAGCAGCGACTCGGCTACCTGCCGGAGCATGCGCCGGCACCCGCAGAGCTCACCGTGAGAGCGCACCTCGAGTCGCGCGCGCGGCTCAAAGGCGTGCCCGCCGCGGCGGTCGCGACGGCGATGGAAGCCGCGGCGGTCGCGAGTGAAGCGGAGCGGCGGATCGGAACGCTGTCGAAGGGTTTTCGTCAGCGCGTCGGGCTCGCGGATGCGTTGCTCGGCGACCCACCGCTGCTCGTGCTCGACGAGCCGACGAGCGGCATGGATCCGATCCAGACCAAGGAGCTGCGCGAGCACCTGATTCGCGCGGCGAGGGACCGCGCGGTGCTGGTGTCGAGCCACGCGGTCGCCGACCTCGACGGGCTCGCTGCTCGCATCGCCGTGCTGCGCGACGGTGTGCTCATCGCCGATGCAACACCCGCTGCGCTACTCGAGCAGACGAAGACGAACAAGCTCGAGGACGCGGTCGTCCAGCTGCTGACCGGATCCGAGGCGGCCGCGTGAGAGCCGCACGTGCCGCGTATGCGGTCTGGCGCCGCGAGCTGCAGGTCACGCTGCGCGCACCGATCGTGTACGTCATCGGTGGGCTGTTCCTTGCGGTGCAAGGCATCGCGTTCGCCGGCCTCGTCAGCGCGCTGTCGGATCCGATGAAGCCGGCACCGCTCGGCGCGCTGCTCGAAGGCCAGCTCGCCGGGACGCTGCTCACGTGGGTGCTGCAGCTCGTGGTCCTCACGCTGCTCGGTATGCGGACGATTGCCGACGACAAGCGCAGCGGCGCATGGGAGCTGCTGCTGACGGCGCAGGTCGGGGAGGGCGCCGCCGTGATCGGCAAGTGGCTCGCCGCGGCAACGGTGTACGCGCTGCTGTGGCTGCCGACGCTCGCGTACCTCGCGGTCGTCGCGATGTTTCGCGTCGACGATGCGGGCTGGGATCTCGCGAGCATCGTCACGGGGTACGCCGGCGCCATCGCACTTGGCGCGGCGCTGCTCGCGTGGGCGGTTGCGGCCAGCGCGGCGACCTCGACGACACTCGTTGCGGGCGCATTCGCATTCGCGCTGCTGATCGGCCTGTTCCTCGTCGGCGAGCTACCTGCCGCATTTCCCGACGTGGCAACCGATCATCCGACGCTCGCGCGCGTGCTCGCGACCGTGTCGCTGCGCGGCCAGCTCACGAGCTTCGCGCGCGGCGAGGTGACCGCGGCCGGCGTCGTGTTCCTCGTGGGCCTCGCTGCCGTCGGTCTGTCGCTCGCATTCGCGTTCGCATGTGCGGGCCGCCGGCGGCGCCGCGAGGTCGTCACGCGCTTCGCCGCGACCGGGCTGTTCGCGCTGATCGCCGTGCTCGCTGGCGCGCTCGCGGTGCGTCACCCGCTGCGCTGGGACGCGAGCGCTGCGCGCCGCAACTCGCTCGATCCGATCACGATCGGCATGCTCGCCTCGCTTCCCGGGCCCGCGACGATCACGATCGTCGAGCCGACCCTCGCCGCACTCGGGCCGATCTACGCCGAGGTTCGCCGCGTCGCCGACCGCATGGCAGAGCAGGGCGCGGTTCGCGTACGCAGCGTCGATCCGGCGAGCCTGCCCGGCGGGCTCGAAGCGGCCGCGCGGATCGCCGGCGTTGCGCCCGCCGATCTCGCGTCCAACGGCGGCGTGGTCGTCGAGATCGGCGACAAGCGCCGCGTGATCGATCGCGTGCAGCTCGTCTCGATCGCGCGCGCCGAGGACGGCACCGCCGCTGTCGAGCGGATCGCGATCGAGCAGTCGATCGCCGGTGCCCTCGCTCAGTTGATCTCAGCGGTGCCCGTCCGCGCGTGCGCCACGACGGGCCATCAGGAGCTGACACTCGCCGCGGCAGGCGACGACGCGGACTGGAGCCTGCTCGCGCAGCGGCTCGCGGGTGACGGCATCGAGGTCACGGCCGAGGACAGCCTCGCCGACGGCATCGCGTCTCAGTGCAACGTGCTCATCATTGCGGGCCCGACCGTGCCGCTGTCGGCGGAGGAGGCGCTCGTCGTCCAGGCGTATCTCAAGAGCGGCGGCAGCCTGCTCGTCGCGGCCGCGAGCCGCCCCGTCACCGCGGGCGCGACGGGGACCACGCTCGCATCGACCGGCCTCGAAGCCGTGCTCGGCGCCGCGGGGCTCGGTCTGCCGCCCGCGATCGCGGTCGACCCAGCGCTGGCGGTGCGCGAGATCCAGGGCGCGCTGCTGATGATCGACGGCTACGCGAGTCACCCGATCAACGATGGCTTCGCGCGGACGCGACCGACGGTGTGGTTTCAGCCACGCATCGTGCTCGTCGAGCGCGGCGCCACGCCACTCGTGACCGCGACCGCGACCAGCTGGGGCGAGCGCAACTTGCTCGTCGGTCCGCCGGTGCAGGAACCCGATGACGTCGCGGGTCCCGTCGCGCTCGCGGCCCTCGGCATCGGCGGTCGTGTGATCGCGATCGGATCGGCCGAGTCGTTCACCACGGCGGTGCTGCGCGGCAGCGCGTCGGCGGGCGATCTGTGGCTCACCCAGGCTGTGCGCTTCCTCGCCGGCAAGCCGAGCCCGAAGGTCTCGATCGCACCGCGCTCGATCGACCAGGTCCGCCTCGTGATGACCGAGGGCCAGCGCCGCACCGTCGTGGTGCTGTCGATCGCGGGGATTCCGCTCGCGTGGATCCTGCTCGGTGCCCTCGTGCTCGTGCTGCGCCGGAGACGCGCGTGATCGCATCACTGCGCGGTCTGATCGTGCTCGCCGCGATGGCCGTGTTGCTTGCGATCGCATTGCTCGTCGGCACGCCCGCGGCGCCGGTCACCGACCGCACGCTCGTGCCGGAATTCACCCCGGGGACCTCCGTCACGTTCTCCTATGCCGGCAAGCCGGATGTCACGGTCGTCGACGAGGGCGGCCGCTGGATCATCAGCGACTCGAAGATCGTCGTCGAAGGCTCGGCCGTCGACGCGGCCCTCGCCGCGGTGCGCGGTGCGACATGGCATCGCCGCGCAGCCGCAGCCATTGCCAACCGCACGCGCGGTGGGATCACGAACGGCTCGACCAAGATTCTCGTCGGCCGCGAGGTCGCCGGCAGCGCACAGACGTGGCTCGTGATCGGCGATCAAGCGCTGCTCGTCGATAGCTGGGTCGCGCACGCGCTGCTGCCGGATCCGCTGGAGCTCCGCGTGCGTCAACCGCTCTCGGGCGCGCCCGGCGCGGCCAGCATTCGCGCGTCAGGCGTTCGCGTCGAGGGGCGCTTCCAGGCCGAGCCCGTGAAGCGCTGGCTCGCGGAGCCCGCGTACACAGAGCTCGTGACCGCCCTCGTCGATCTCACGATCGTGTCACTCGACGGGATGCATCCCGCCCCCGGCGGCCGTTCGATCGCGATCACGCCGCACGAACCGGACTCGATCGAGATGACCGAGGCGGGGACGTGCGATGGCGATCGCGTCCGCGTCGAGACCCGCCCGTACGGAGACGGCTGCCTCGAGCGCGCGGCATGGCAACGCGCACTCGCGGCGTTCGAGCCGCTGGCACGGCTCGACGCCCCCTCCCTCGTCGACACCCGTATCGTGCCGTTCACGCCCGTCAGCGTGAAGTTCCGAGCCGACGACACGGAGCTGAAGCTCTCGGGGCGTGCACAGATCGGCACGGACGACGCTGACCTCGACCGCGTTCGCGAGCTGCTCGCTGCGCTCGCGACCTCGGGCACGATCGTGCCTCGACCGACCCTGAACCCGCGCATGCTGATCGACGCCAGAGGGCCCACCGAGTCCGTGCAGCTCTCGATCTTCGATGGCGTGGTCGCGCGCGCAGACGAACCCTTCGCGTTGCGGCCGCCCCCCGAGGCATTCGCGATGATCACGCGCCCCGTCTCGGCGCTACGCGACCCGATCCTGTGGCGCGAGGAAGTGACGACGCTGAGCACGTTCACGCTCGACGGCATCACCTACGCGCGCGGCGCCGTGATCGGCGAGTGGACCCGCACGCCCGCCGGCACCGTCGACGCCGCGCTCGTCGACTCGCTCGCCGAGACGCTGTCACGCGTGCGTGCTCCCACCACCACGGCCCCCGCGACGATCGCGCACACGATCACGGTCACGTTCACGCCACCCACCGGCGCACCGACCACGCACACGCTCGAGCTCGGCACGCCGACTCATGGCGGTTGCGCCGCGCGGGTCGACCGGAAACCGGTTCGCCTGGATCTATCGCTCTGTATGGCGGTCGTCGCACTCGCGGCCGTTCGCTGAACTGGCTGTTCTAGCTGCCATGGCGACCAGCGCCGTGGCCACGTACCGCAGTAGACAGTCGCGATCACCGACGAGGAATCGCGACCTTCGCGCGAATGACGCGGTCGCGCGTGAGTACGCGAGGTTCCAGCTCGCAACCTGCGGGAGACAAACCGCGCGTGGCATTGACGCTGCACGATGGCTGATCACACGAAAGGACAGCCATCATGACGAACACCGACTTCGAGATCATCTCCGACGACCTTCTCTCCCTCGCCAACGGCGGCAGCCAGCTCTCTGATGCGATGTCACACGCACGCGGGCTCGGCTTGCGCATCACGTCGACCACCGGCGGGCGCCACGCGCCGCGCTCGTATCACTATCAAGGCCGCGCGTTCGACGCCGCGGGCTCGCCGTCGGCGATGAAGCAGTTCTATCGCGACATGGCCGGCACCAATCCGACCGAGCTGTTCTACGACCCCGCGGGCGGCATCAAGCACGGCCGCAGCATCGGTGCGATCGGTGGCCACAGCGATCACGTTCACATCGCCTACTGAGCACTCCCCGAAACGTCAAAGGGCCCGCACCCGCGAGCCCTCCTGGCACCGTTGCTCGCACCCGCGAGCAGCGGTGTCGCTACTTCTTCTGGTTGACCAGATCGTCCGGCGCAATCTTGGTGCCCGGCGCCGTCGCGCCCTCGGGCAGCGGCTCGGCGGCGGGCGACTCGTAGCCCTGCGTGGTGTTCTTCATCTTCTTGAAGACGATGAGACCATCCGAGTTGCGCTCGCTGTGCGGCGACGACGTCGAGAACTTACCGGTGATGACCACCTCGTCACCGACGTTGTACGGCGGACAGATGCTCTTCATCTTGTCCTTCTCGTCGGGCTCGCAGCGATCGGGCTCGATGCGGTCTTTCTTCTTGATGCGCTTCACTTCGAGCGCGTTGTACGGACGCGGCACGTCGACAACCCACAGGCTCTTCTCGGGCGGCGTGGCAGCCGTGTCACCGATATAGAACTTCGGGCGCTCGCAGAGCGTGGGATCCTCGTCGATGCGCGCCTGCAGATCCTTATCGGACTCGTCGGGCTTGCGCAGCGCCGTCTTGCACTCGTATGCCCAGGTGACGAAGCCGTGAACCGTGACCTCCGTCTCCAGCAGCTTCTTACCCTTGACCCGCAGCTCCTTCACGGAGCGTGAGCCGTCCGCCGCGGCTGCAGGCAGATCGAACGCGGGCACGGCCGGCAGGTCGAGCTTCACGTCGGTCTTCTTGACCTCCGCCTCGGGTCCCTTGAGCTTGTCCTTGTCACACGCCGCCAAGCACGCTACGAGCGGCAGGGCGAGCGCTGACGTCAAGATGGTGACCCCCAGACGATTCGGCATGATGCGGTCTTAACATGGTGACCAGGGGCTCTCAAGTCTGCGTGGTCCTTGTGGTCGGCCTGGGGTCGATCGCTTGCGAATCACCCGCGCGCGTGAAGCCGTGGCGGCATGCCCCCGACCCGACCACCGAGGCGGCGCGTGCCCCAGGCTCGCCGGTGCTCGCCGAGGCTCCGAACGAGGCGGCTGTACACGCCGAGCGGCCGCATACGCTCCGCATTCACATGGACGCCGATCCGGGTCGGCTCACGCCTGTCGTCGAGCCGTCGCTGTGGGCGCGCCGGATCCTCATTGGCACCGTATTCGAGCCGCTGCTTCGGTATGTGCCTCCCGATGCGCAGGGACCCGCGCGGTTCACCAGCCGCCTCGCGCGTAGCTGGCGCGTCCTCCCCGGCGGCCAGGAGATCCGGATCGAGCTGCAACCGGGCGTGACGTTCCACGACGGACGCCCGCTCACGAGCTCCGACGTTCAGTTCACGCTCGACCGCATGCGGGACAGCCGGTTCAACATCCGGCACCTGCGTCCCATGCTGGAGGACATCGAGACGGTCGAGCTGGTTGCACCGCTCGAGCTCCGGCTCCGCCTCAAGCGGCCAAGTGCCTGGGTTCTGCGGGCCCTCGCCGAGATTCCGATCCTGCCGATGCACATCTACGAGGGCAGCCTGCTCGCTGGCGGCGCGGTGGTCGGCACTGGCCCGTGGAAGCTGGCGGGTCACAAGCACGGCACGGTCCACCTGACCAAGCACGACAAGTACTGGGGCGGACCGCCCGCGATCGCCGACATCAAGTTCGTGCTCGAGCGTGATGCCGCGGTCGCACTGACCGGCGCCAAGCGCGGCGAGGTCGACATCGTGCCGAGCCTGGTGCCCGCGCACTGGCCCGAGCAGGCGAGCGCGCCCGGCCTGGCCGCGTCGTTCAAGCCCCTCGCGCTCGCGCCGCCGCGCCTGCGATTCTTCCGGTTCAACGCCGCGCACCCGCAGATCAGCGATGCCCGCGTGCGGCACGCACTCGCGTTGCTCATCGATCGGCGCTCGATCGCCAAGCGCGTGTTCGACGGCCTCGCGCGTCCCGCGGGCTGGCCGATCTGGCCGGGCGGTCCCGTCGACGGCGCCGAGGCCACCGTCCCCGACTTCGATCCTGCGGCTGCGGCGAAGCTGCTCGATGCAGCGGGTTGGCTCGACACCGACAAGGACGGCATTCGTGATCAAGGCGTCGACAAGCCGCTCAAGATCGTGCTGCTCGGTCTCGACAAGCCCGCGCCCAAGGACACGAGTGGCCCGCCCGTGAAGACCGAGCGCGACTACTTCGTGGATGCCGCACGCCGCGCTGGTGTGATCGTCGAGGTCAAGACCGGCGGCGAATCGTGGGTCGACAAGAAGCTCGAAGAGGGCGCGTGGGACATGAACGAGATCGAGTGGAGCGGTCGCGTCGACATGGACATCACGCCACTCATCGCCGGCAAGGACTCGACGCGGCCGCTACAGCCGCGCGTCGATCGCACGCTCGATGCGATGGCACTGGCGTGGGATCCGGCCGAGCGAGGCAAGCTCGCCAAGGAGCTCGTCGCCGCGCTCGAGGAGAGCTGGCCGATCGTGGGCATCGTCGCCGATGCACCCCAGGGTCTCGTCCATCAGCGCGTCGAGGGCGTGCGCGTCTGGGACGGCTGGATCGACCTCGCGCAGCTCAAGCTCGCGACGAAGTGATCCGATCTCAGCGCGGGCGAGCACGGCAGACCGATGCTCTCAGGATACCGAGCTACATCAGGAAGCGTTCGTAGATCGCGGCGGCGAGCGCCGCCGTGGCAAGGACGTAGACGAAGATCACGAGGCCTGGACCACTGGCCCGCTGCGGCGCCTGCGGCCTGACGCTGGGCATGGTGGCCGACGGCCGAGGCTGCGCAGGCATCCCCGGGGCTGGCGTCGACTCGATGATGATCCGCCCGGGCGCGTCGATCGCGCGCGCGTCGTCATCGGAGCGGATGGTCTTCGCCTCGCCTCCGACGACCTCGCCGCCTTCTTCGCTCGTGCGCAATGCTCCCACGAGCGAATGGTATACTGGCGGCGCGCATGGCGCATCTGCTGCTCATCGACGACGACGCGCAGGGCGATACCGTCGTCAAAGCGATGACCCAGGAGGGTCACGAGGTCCGCTGGGCGCGCTCGCTCGCGGATGGGATGAAGCAGTATCGTGCCGAGCGCGCCGACGTGGTCGTGGTCGATACCGACCTGCCGGACGGCTCGGGGCAAGACGTGCTGATCCAGGTGCGCCTCGAGGATCCGACCACGATGGTCGTCATGACCAGCGCTCGGGGCACGCTCGAGGAAGCGGTCGACGCGATGAAGCAGGGGGCGTCCGACTTCGTGCGCAAGCCGCTCGATCTCGCGGACCTCGCGCTGCGCGTGTCGCGCTGTCTGTCGAGTCGGCGCCTCGCAACGCAGCTCGAGTACCTCAAGGCGCGCCAGGCGCGCGGCTCCAACATCGCGGGCCTCGTCGGCGAGTGCCCCGAGATGCGCAGCGTGTTCGGTACGGTGATCCGCCTCGGCCAGAAGACCGGCCGGCGCGCCGGACCGACGGTGCTCATCGTCGGCGAGACCGGCACCGGCAAGGGCATGATGGCCCGCGCGCTCCACTACAACAGCTCGCGTCGTGATGGTCCGTTTGTCGAGGTCAACTGCGCGTCGATTCCCGAGACGCTCATGGAAGCGGAGGTGTTCGGCGCCGAGCGCGGGGCGTACACGGGCGCGGTCGATTCACGCGTCGGCTACGTCGAGACTGCCGAGGGCGGCACGCTGTTCCTCGACGAGATCGGCTGCCTGTCGCTGCCACTGCAGGCCAAGCTGCTCACCGTGCTCGAGTCGCGCATGTTCCGGCGCGTCGGCAGCTCCGTCGCGCGGCAGGCGGACATCCAGACCGTCGTCGCGACCAACATGGATCTGCACGCGGCCGTCGAGCGCGGCGCGTTTCGCGAGGACCTGCTTCATCGCCTCGAGGTCATCGTGCTGCGCATGCCGCCGCTGCGTGACCGCGGTCCCGATCGCCTGCGGCTCGCGTCGCATCTGCGCGACGAGATCTGTCGCGAGTATGGCCTGGCGCAGCGTCCGTTCGACGACGACGTCGAGGATCTGATCACGAGCTACCACTGGCCGGGCAATGTCCGCGAGCTGCGCAACTGCCTCGAGCAGATCCTGCTGCTCGAGGACGATCCGGTGATCTGTGCGCGCCACTTCCTGCTGCGTGGTCGCAATCGCCGGCAGCAGCCGCGGCTGGGCAGCGAAGGTGACGGCATCGACATCGAAGTGCCCGAAGAAGGTCTCGCATTGCAGGCGGTCGAGGACGCGCTCATCGATCGAACGCTCTCGATGTGCGATGGGAACGTATCCCGCGCCGCGCGCATGCTCGGTGTAAGCAGAGACCAGCTTCGGTACCGATTGGCAAAACGCGGTGCGTAAGAATCCCCAATTGGGGAACCACACCCGCTACGTTTGGTATCGCTCCTAACGACCTCAGGGGCTTGAGACGGTTCGCTTCTTGCGAGATGAAATTCCAGTCCAAGTGGAGCCACGTAAGTACTGTGTAGTCTGCGGGACCATCTATCGGCATGAGCTCCGCACATGTCCTGAAGATGGCGCCATGCTCGTCATCGAAGCGGACCAGGGCGAACGGCTCCGCCTCGGTCACGTGCTCGGTAACTATCGCCTGATCCGTAAGCTCGGCGAGGGCGGCGTCGGGACCGTCTACGAGGGCGAGCACATCCGGCTCGGCCGCAAGATGGCGCTCAAGGTTCTCCATCCCGAGACCGCGAGCGCCGAAGTCATCGTGCGGTTCTTCAACGAGGCCCGCGCGGTCAACCAGATCCGGCATCCCAACATCGTCGACGTCGAGGACTTCGTCACCGCCGAGACCGGCGAGCACTACCTGATCATGGAGCTCTTGGCCGGCGAGGATCTCCGGACTCTCATCAGCCGCGAGGGCGTGCTGCCGCCATCGCGGGTGTGCTCGATCGGCGAGCAGATGGCGAGCGCGCTCGCCGCCGTCCATGGCTGCGGCATCCTTCATCGCGACCTCAAGCCCGACAACATCTTCCTGACGCGCGACGCGAACAACGTAGAGGTGGCCAAGCTCCTCGACTTCGGCATCGCGAAGTTCCTCAGCGAAGGCAACCAGGGCATGACGCGCGAAGGCCTCACGCTCGGCACGCCGGAGTACATGGCGCCGGAGCAGATCCTCACCAGCGGCAAGCCGGGCCCCACCGCGGACCTCTACTCGCTCGGCATGCTGATGTACGAGTGCGTCGCCGGTGCTCCAGCGTTCACCGCGACGACGACCGCGGCGATCTTGCGGGGCCATATCAGCGAGCCCATCGTGCCGCCGTCGCACCGCCGCGGTGAGCCGATTCCGGCCGTGCTCGAGGCGGCGATCCTCAAGTGCCTCGAGAAGGATCCCGCGAATCGGTTCGCCACCGGCGAGGCCTTGGCTGCCGCGCTGCGCTCGGATCGCGCGGTCGAGCTGGTCACGCCGCGCTACAAGCCGCGCGCGCAGACCCAGATGGTGCGCAAGAGTCGCGCGCTGCAGATGCTGCCGGCATTCGCGATGGCCGCTGCTGCCGCAGTCCTGCACTTCGCGCCGCGCAGCGATGACAACGCGAGTGCCGCCGCGGCGCCGTCTGTTGTAACACCGGTCAAGCCCGTCGAGGCCGCGCCCCAGCCGACCATCGAAGTGAAGCCCGCTGCGGAGCAACCGCCCACCTCGATCCAGGTCGCGCTGTCGTCGAACCCCGAAGGCGCCGAGCTGTTCCTCGGCGAGACGTCACTGGGCGAGGCGCCGACGATCGCCGAGATCCCGATATCGAGCGATCCCGTGTCGCTGACTGCGAAGTTCCCCGACGGGACGAAGGTCGTGCAGACGATCGTGCCTGACCGTCCGCTACCCCACATCGCGTTCACGAAGCCCGGCAAACCCGTCGCCTCAGAACAGGAGCGAGAGCCCGCGACGAAACGCACACCGGGGGTGACTCCGAAGACAAAACACCCATCGTCGTCAGGTACCATCAAGGACCGGGACGGGACGATGGATCCCTTTCAATGAAGTCTTGCCCTAGCTGTCGCCGCAAGTTCAACGATACGCAGGAAGCGTGTCCATTGGACAGCTCGCGCCTTGTCGCGGCGCAAGGACAGCTTCCGCAAGGCGTCGGTCGTCAGCTCGGCGCGTACGAGCTCGTGTGCCTGCTCGGCGAAGGCGGCATGGGCAACATCTACATCGCGCGTCACACCGGTCTCGGCCGCATTGTCGCGATCAAGACGCTGCGGCCCGAGTTCGCCAACCGCAAGGACAACGTCGCGCGCTTCTTCCAGGAAGCGCACACGATCAACGCCCTCAAGCATCCGAACATCGTCGAGTCGCTCGACCTCGTCGAGGATGTTGTCGACGGTGCGTACTGCGTGCTCGAGCTGCTGCGCGGTCCCGATCTCAAGGCGCGGCTCGAAGATGGGCCGCTGCCGATCGACTCGGCCGTGCGTGTCGGTACGCAGCTCGCCGACGCTCTCGGCAAGGTGCACGCGATCGGCGTCGTGCATCGCGACCTCAAGCCCGAGAACTTGATCCTGATCGAAAAGGATGGCCGCGACGATTTCGTGAAGCTGATCGACTTCGGCATCGCGCAGATCGGACACCGGGATGCCGGCGTGTTTGGCACCGCCGCGTACATGGCGCCGGAGCAGGCCGCGAAGGACTCCACAGTCGATCGCCGCGCGGACATCTACTCGCTCGGCGTGATCCTGTTCGAAATGGTCACCGGTCGCCACCCGTTCCCTTCGGAGACGGATAGCGCATACCTGGTCGCGCATGCGGACACCAAAGTTCCGCGTCCGTCGAAGCTGAGCTCACGCTGTCCCGCGGCGCTCGAGGCCGTGATCCTGCGCTGCATGGAGAAGACCCCCGAAGCGCGGTACGACTCCGCCGATCAAGTCGCAGCCGCGCTCCGCCTGATCGACTCGCGCGCCACCAGCGGCGGACGCGCGGGTGTCATCGCCGCGGGCGTCGTCCTCGCCGCGGGTGCGGGCATCGCGGCGTTCCTGGTGGTGCCGAAGCTCCTCGCGAACCGCAAGGCCAGTGCCGCCCCGGCCGTGGTCGAGCCAGCCATGGTCGAGACGGCTGCGCCGACGCCGCCGCCACCCCTGGTCGAGACCCCGACGCCGGTCGAAGTGGCCAAGGTCGATCCTGCACCTGCACCTGCGCCGGCAGAGGAAGAGCCGGCCGCAGCGGAGTCGGCGACCGTCGACATTGGCGTCATCAGCGTGCCCGAGGGCGTCACGGTGTTCCGCATGGGCGAGACCGTCGCGCTCGGCGTCACGCCGTTCACGGTGCCGCTGCCGCGTTCCGCCAAGCCGCTCGAGATGCGCTTCGAGAAGACCGGCTATCGGGCCAAGACGGTCGAGGTCCCGGTCGATTCGTCGCTCGAGATCGAGGTCACGCTCGCCCGGCAGCGCGAGTCCGCAACGACCACGCAGTCGGTGAAAGTTCGTAAGAGGCCTCCGGCGACGGGTGTCGTCCGCGAGCAGCCCAAGCCGAAGAAGGTGCAGCGGGAGGGTGTGATGGATCCGTTCGCGAACCCCTGACGAGGTGCTCTGGATGCGTAGACTTTGCGCGGCAACGTTAATCTTGCTCGGCCTGACCGCTGGTACCGCATCGGCGGATACCGGGCTCGTTGTGCTCGGACCGGTCGGGAAGGGTGATCTTGGCGAGGTCAAGGCCGCGCTTGTCAGGGTCGACGGCGCAACGCTCTCGCCCAAGGCGATCGACGTCGCGTGCGCCGAGGACGCCGTATGCCTCACGACCGCGGGGACCGAGCTCGGCGCGCGCCTCGTGCTCGCGGTGGTCGTGAACGGTACCAAGATCACGCTGTCGCTCGCAGACATCAAGGCCAAGCTCCTGCTCGGATCTCGCAACGTCACCATCCCCGGCAAGAAGCTCGCGAAGGAGCTGCCGCCCGCGGTCGCCAGGTTCATCGATGAGACGATCGTCGCCAAGGCAAAGGCGCTGTTTGCCGAAGGCAACGAGCACTACAACCTCGGCGAGTTCACGCAAGCGCTCGACAAGTACAAGCTAGCCTACCGGGTGAAGCCGCTCGCCGCGTTCCAGTTCAACATCGCGCAGTGCCACCGCAAGCTCGGTCAGCACAAGGAAGCGATCGCGATGTACCAGGCGTACCTCGTCGACGTGCCCGAGGCGCAGAACAAGGCGATGGTGGATTCCCTGATCGCCGAAGAGAAGAAGGCGATGGCCGACCAGAACGCCTCCGACGACTCGCGTGAGCGCGAGCGCCTCGCGACCGAGCGCAAGAAGGCCGAGGAGGCACGCAAGATTCGCGAGGCCGAGGCATCCGCGCAGGCCGAAGCCGCCAGGACCGAGCAGGCGCGTATCGAGGCCGAGCGCGCGAGAGACAAGGACTACAACCGGCATCCTGCGCGCAAGTTCATGCTCGTCACCGGCGCGCTCGGGCTCGCGACAGCGGGCGTCGGCGGCTACTTCGCGTATCGCGTCCGCAACCGCCAGAGCACGTATGATGACACCTGCAGTCCGGGCCTGTTGCCCCCGACCGAGGTCGACGCGTGCGTCGCGGATATCGACCAAGGTCGCAAGGACGCGCGGCTCGCCAACGTCCTGATCGGCGTCGGCGGCGGTGTCGTCCTCGCATCGCTCGTCGTCTTCATTCTCGATCCCGGCAACGTCGAACGTCCGAAAGAACGCGCATCCGTCGCGGTGTCGCCGTCCTCTGTCCAGGTGGTGATCCGATGGTGAGCAAGAAGCTGTTTGTCCTGGTTTGCCTGTTGATCGCGGCCTGTAGCTTCGAGGAGCGAAGCTTCAAGAGCGACCTCGCGTGCGAGTCCGACCAGGACTGCGCGCGTCCCGATCAGGAGTGCCGCGCCAATCTCTGCACGCAGCGCACATGCTCGGCTACCGCCACGTGCCCGATCGGTCACGAGTTCTCGTGTGCGTCGGGGCTGTGTGTCGTTGCCGAGTGCACCAGCGGGGCGAGCTGCGCCGCCGGCTATGCGTGCAACGAGGGCTACTGCCAGGCCTCCTTCAACGTCGCGACGGTCCTGGCCGTCAGCAACACGTCGATCGCGATCACATTCGACTCGCCGCCCGACGCGACGACTGCGAGCGACGCGGACAACTACTCCGTCGCCGGCCTCACGCTCAGCGCCGCGACGTTGAGCGGCAGCACGGTCACGCTGACCACGACGAGCCAGACGACGAGCAGCTACACCGTCAGCGTTTCGAACGTCCTGCGCGCCTTCGACAAGTCACCGCTCATCACCGCGACCGGCACGTTTACCGGCCGCGGCGCGTTCTCGCTCGTCAGCGCCACGTCGACCAGCGCGATCACCGTCGCGCTCACTTTCAGCGAGCCGCCCAATCCGACCGCGGCCGTGAACCCCGCGAACTACGCCATCAACAACGGACTGACGCTCCAGAACTCGCCAGCCCCGACGCTCGCCGGCAACGTGGTCACGCTCACGACCGGCAGCCAGACCGGTGCGACGTACACCGTGACGGTCTCGAACGTTGCGCGCGCAAATGACAGCGAGCTGCTCGCGACCAGCACGGCGATGTTCACCGGCCGCACCGACTTCAATATCGCGAGCATCGAGGTGAAGAGCTCGACGCAGATCGCCGTCACCTTCGACGCCCCGCCCAACGCAGCTCAGGCGGTCACGCTCGCCAACTACACCGTGGACGGGCTCACCCTCAGCGGCACGCCCGCGCTTGCCGGCACGGTCGTCACGCTGACGACGAGCGTCCAGGCCGACCAGACCTACACCCTCGTGATCGCCGGCGTCACGCGTAGCAGCGACGGCGAGGCGCTGACCGTTGATACGAGCGACTTCGCGGGACGGCCGCCGTTCAACGTCTCGGATGCACTCGCGCGCAGCACGCGCTCGATCTCGATCACGTTCGATGGCCCTCCCGATGTCATGCAGGCCACGACGCTCGCCAACTACGCAGTCGGTGGCCTCATCCTGAGCGGAACGCCGATCCTGGCGGGTAACGTCGTGTTCATCGATACGTCGACGCAGACCGGTGCCACATACACAGCCACGGTCAGTAACGTTCGCCGCGATGGCGACGCCGAGGCTCTCACCAACAACAGTGCGATGTTCGCCGGCCGGGCGCCGTTCAATGTGACGACGGCGAGCGCGACGTCGAGCACGTCGATCTCGGTGACGTTCAGCAACGCACCCAACAGCGGCGAGGCCATCCTCGCCGGCAACTACGCGATCACCGGCGGGGTTACCGTGCTCGACGCCAGCGCGCCCACGGGCAATACCGTCACGCTCACGACCACGCCGATGACGGCGTCGGCCTATACGGTCACGGTGGCCGGCGTGTCGCGTGCGAGCGACGGCGAGGCGCTCTCGACCGCCACCGCGAACTTTACCGGACGCTCGCCGTTCAACGTGGCGAGCGCGGCGGCTCCGACCAGCTCGACCATCACGGTGACGTTCGACGCTCCTCCCAACGCACTCGCCGCGATGACCCTTGCCAACTACAGCGTGCCGGGGCTGACGCTGTCGGGGACGCCCGTGCTGTCCACCAGCACCACGGTCACCCTCACGACCAGCGTGCAACTCGCCGAGACCTATACGGTCACGGTCTCGAACGTGTCGCGCGCGGCGGACGGCGAAGCACTCACGCTCAACACGGCAGCGTTCACCGGCCGCACGCGGTTCAACGTCTCGAGCGCGAGCTCGGGCAGCAACGTGACTCTGCGCGTGACGTTCGACGCTGCACCGAATCCGACCGAGGCGACCATGCTCGGCAACTACGACGTGCCAGGCCTGACGCTGAGCGGGATCGCGCTGTCCGGCAACACGGTCACGATCACCACGTCCAACCAGACCGGTGCGGCCTCGTACACGGTTACCGTCACGGACGTGACGCGACTCGACGGCGAGCCGCTGTTGATCAACTCGGCGACGTTCACCGGCCTCAGCGGCTTCAATGTCGCCGGCGCGGTTTCGGTCAACACGACCACCGTGACGGTGACGTTCGACGCTGTACCAGTCGCAAGCGCGGCGCAATCGGCGAGCAACTACACGGTCACGGGCAATGGCGGATTGAGCGTCAGCTCGGCGTCGTTGTCCGGCAACACCGTCACCCTCACGACATCGGCGCAAATCAGCGGCACGTACACGGTCACGGTTGGCAGCGCCGTGACGCGTTTGAGCGATGGGTCGCCGCTGGTCGTCAATTCCGCACCGTTCTCGTACGTGAGCTTCAATGTCGCTGGCGCCGCCGGGCTCACGAACAGGTCAGCATCGGTGACGTTCGATGCGCCGCCCAACGCGACGCAGGCTGGGTTGCAGGGGAACTACACGGTCGCGTGTTCCCCGAATCCGTGCACGAACATCACGCTGAGCGCGCCGGTGCTCAGTGGCAACACCGTCACGCTGACCACCACCAGCCAGCAAGCGGGTAAGAACTACACGATCACCGTGAACAACGTGACGCGTGACAGCGACGGCTCGGCCCTCACGATCAAGACGGGCACGTTCGCCGGACGTACTGCGTTCAATGTCACGAGTGCAGCTGCTCCGACGAGCGGCACGATGACCGTGACGTTTGATGGGGCACCCGACCCGGTGCTCGCCACGAACCTGGCGAACTACAGCGTCCCGAACCTGACGCTGTCGGGCACGCCGACGCTGTCCGGTAACGTGGTGACGATCAATACGTCCGTGCAGACCGCAACGACCTATACCGTGACCGTCGCGAACGTGGTCCGTACCAGCGATCGAGAGCCACTGAGCACGAACACGGCGAACTTCACCGGGAAAGCACAGAGCAACCCGACCGTGACCAACGTCGTCGTGCAGTCGACGGTCCCTGATAACGGCACGACGTTCTTCAACACGGGCAGTGCAACGGTCGTGATCACTGGCACCGAGTTCAATGGCGTGATCTGCCCGACCGGCGTCAAGCTCGATGATGTCGATGGCGCGGGCGTCCTCGTCAACACGAAGCCAACGAGCTGTACGGTCAACAGTGCAACCTCGATCACCGCGACGTTCCCGGCCGGCATTCGCTCGAATTACGGCGGCTGGAACGTGCAGGTCACGAACTCGGTCAACACGAACGCCACGAGTACGGTGAAGCTGGTCGTCAAGGCCGGCCTGCTGGTCAGCGAGGTCTATGCGGGCAGCTCGGGCGGCGGCAACGACACCAAGGAGTATCTCGAGCTCTACAACCCGACAGCGAACACCATCAACCTGGATAGCGTGGGGATCGTCATTCACGTACGTAACGGCAGCGGTGGGGACACTACGTTGTCGACGAATACGACGGGCGGGACGTGCGGCGGCGGCGGTACCTGTACGAAGGACATTCCGTCGGGCAAGTTCTGGTTGCTCGTCTCCACCGTCTCAACGGGGGATAGCTGGTATGCGAATCGAAACGCTGTCTACTCCGCCAGCACGACATCGCAGCTGACCCCGAACGGCGCCGTCTACCTGAGTCTGTCCTCCACGCCCCAGAGCCGGGTCATCGACAAGGCAGGCTGGGGAAATCAGGCGGCGGTCGTCGGACGCGAAGGCACTGCCATCTCGAACTTCGGTAACGACAACAAGAGCACGCAGCGCGAACCCGGCAATACGGCGGCCACGACGGATACCGACAACAACAGCGCGGACTTCACCAACCCGAGCACCACGATCAACCCCGAAGGGACGCGCAACTAGGCGGCCCACAGCATCACGGCGATCGCACCGATCACCGAGAGCACGAGCAGGCCGTCGAGGAAGCGCCCGTAGCTCTGCACGCGGGCGCGCAGCGGCGCCTTGCCCTCGTGCTCGGTGATCGGTAGCGCTGCACGCCGGAGGTGACGCACGAATGCGTCGAATCGGTCCCAGTCGCGCGCGGCGATGAACCACCACGAACCGCGCTTGGCCTCGAACGCGACGCCGTCGCGATAGATGTGCGCGGTGACAATCGTCGCGGTGTCCTTGGTGAAGCCGAGCGTGTCCCAGCCCCAGCGCACGCCATCGCGCGTCACCGCGACCTGCGCTCGGCGGACGAGATAGCCGAGTGCCGTGAACGCGAGGAACGCGATCGGCAACACGAACTGCGTGCTCGCGTGCCAGCGATACGGATGACGGATCACGAACGCCCACGTGATCGCACCGAGCGCGAGGACCGCGACGAGCGAGAGACCGGCGAGGCGACGGGCGCGGGTCGGCGCGCGAAACGTGCCGAGCGGGGTGCCCTGCAGGCCAATGCCGGGCGGCAGATCGATCGTGCTCATGAGCCGGTGAGCCCCGGTGCCTGGACTGCGGTGCGCAGCCGCGAGACCAGCACGTTGCGCTCGGCCTCGTCGGTGATCCGCTTGCCGCCGCGCGTGACGTAGAATACGTCCGCGACCTTCTCGCCCTCGGTCGAGACCTTCGCGAGCGAGATGTCGAGCCCGAGGTCGGCCAGCGTCTGCGTGATCGCGTACAGCACACCGACGCGATCGCGCGTGAACACCTCGACGATGGTCGCCTGGGTCGAATCGTCATGGAGCCGGATCTCGGTGCGAACTTCCGGCGTGTGCCGCTTGGGCATGCCGCTCTTGGGCCGGCGACGTGCGATGAGCTCGGCTGCAGCGAGTGGGTCGGGCGTGCCGGCGAGCAGCTCGCGCAGGTCGCTGGTGAGCCGCGCCCAGCGTGCATCGTCGTCGGGGATGGCCTCGCCCTTGAGGTCGCGCACGAAGAAGGTATCGGTGACGAGCCGGCGCGGGCCGACATCGACGTGGCCGAGGATCGCGCCGAGCACGTCGACGCGATTTGCCGTCAGTGCACCTGCGATCGATGCGAGTGCGCCCGGCTGATCCGGCGCGATGATGGACAGCTCGCTGTGGCCCTTCATCGGGAAGCAGTGCACCTCGAGCCCGATCGGCAGGTCCTTGGCCTGCGTGCCGGTGACGAGCTTGAGGTGACGCACCGCCTGGCGGGGCGTGAGCTGGGTGAGCAGCCGCGGATCGATTCCGTCGACGATCGCGCGGGCGGTCGCTGCATCGACGGGGCCATCGCCGGTCGCGATCTGGACGATCTTGTCGCGCGACTCGCGCTCTCGGGCAGCGGTGCGCATGTCGTCGATGGTCCCGCCGCGAAAGTGCGCGCGCGTGCGAAGCATCAGCTCGCCGAGCAGGTCGGCCTTCCACGCCGACAGGTTGTCGGGGTTCGTCATCGCGGTGTCACACAGCGTGAGCAGATAGAGCTTGGTCAGCCGGTCTTCACTGCCGACGTGCTTGGCGAACCGCGCGATGACCTCGGGGTCGGCAAGATCGCGACGCTGCGAGAGGTGCGACATCGTGAGGTGCTGACGCACGAGGAACTCGGTGACCTCGGCTTCCTCCTCGGTCAGGCCGAGCCGCCTCGCGATCGCACCGGCAACGATCGCGCCCTTCTCGGCGTGACCCTTGCCGAGCGGCTTGCCGACGTCGTGGAGCAGCGTGCCGAGGAACAGCGCCGCGGGTCGCGTGACCTGCTTCCACAGATCGGTCGCGAGCGGATGTTCGGCCGCGAGCTCGCCGCGTGCGAGGCGCTTCTGCATCTGCAGCGTGTAGAGCTGATGCTGGTCGACCGTGTACACATGATAGAGGTCGTGCTGGACGCGACCGGTACACGGCGCCCACTCGGGCATCAGCGCCGACAGGATGCCGACCTGATGCATCACCTCGAACGCGCAGGGTTGCTCGCCGTCGCGCACGTCCGTCAGCGCGTCGACGAGTAGTGGCGGCGCTGCCGGATCGGCGGCGAGTGGGGCAGGGTCCTCCGCGATCGCCTCGGTGACGAGCTCGCGCGTGTTGCCGTAGATCGGCAGCTGCTCGGTGACGGCGACCCGGAACAGCCGGATCATCTCGCTCGGTCGATCGGCAAACAGCTTCGGATCGCGGACCGCGAGCTCGCCGTTGATCGTGATGAAGCTCGCGTCGATCTGTTCGACCTTCGCGCGACGACGGCCGGGCACGCGGGCCGCCTCTAGCAAACGATCGGCGACTTGCACGACCCCACGCGCGTGCAGGTAGTACTCGCCCATCAGCGCTTCGACCGCAGGCGCGACGGCCGATCGGATATCGCCTTCGTGCGCACGCGCATCTGGGTAGAGACCCGGCGCGATCGCCTCCTGGATCTCGAACGTGAGCTGATCGAAGCGCCGCCGGGTGGTCAGTTGCACGAGCGCACGGAGGCGCAGCTGGAAGTCGCGCGCACCGAGCAGCACGCGAGCCTGGCGGCGCGTCAGGTGGCCCATCGTGATGAGCGTCTCGATCAGCGCGTCGCCTGGTTTCGGATCGATGCCGGCACGCGGTGGATGCCAGCGCACGCACGCTGCCCACAGCGCGGTAGCGAGGTCTCGCAGGGCACCGATCCCTTGCTTGAGATTGGGCTCGAGCAGATACAGCGACGCGCCAAAGCGATCGTGGCGCGCCTTTTTCTCCGCGGCGAGGGACGCGATCAAGTCGTTGGGATTTCCGCCCGGTGCGATCACCGCGAGCGTCGCCCGCGTCAGCTCGGTCGTGAGGCGACGGTCGCCTGCGATGTGTCGCGCATCGAGGAGCGCGGTCGCGGTCGCCAGGTCGTCCTTGGCCAGGCGCGTCGCAGCCCGCACTTCGCGCAGCGAGTGACCGATCGCGAGCTTCTCGTCCCACAGCGGGTAGAGCAGGCGGTCGGCGACTTGCTTGGCAGCAATCTCGTCGCGCTCGTGGAGGATGATGAAGTCGATGTCGGAGAACGGTGCGAGCTCGCGGCGCGCCCAGCCACCGGTCGCGACCAGCGCCAGCGGCGAGGTGATCCCGCTCGAAGCCTGCACGAAGCGTTCGGTAATCCCGAGGTCGTACACGTCAGCGATTGCCCGACATACGCGACTCCCACTGCCTGCTTCGGCGAGCATCTGCGGCAGGCGTGCGAGCAGCTCATCGAGCGCAACCCGTACGCTGGAATTTGCTACGACCGGGAGCACCACGGACTCCTTACATAGCGCGGATGTAGCGAGGGCGTCACTTGACGGATGCCCGTCGACGGCGAGACCCTTAGGTGTCGTGGCCATTTCGGTACCAGCGGCGGGCAAGATGCTCGGCCGTTACCAGATTCTGAAACCGCTCGCGAAGGGCGGGATGGCCGAGGTGTTCCTTGCGAGGACCATCGGCATCAAGGGCTTCGAGCGTCACCTCGTCCTCAAGTTCATCCGCGTCGAGCACAACGCGAACCCGACCACGGTCAAGATGCTGCTCGATGAAGCGCGCCTGGTGGCGTCGCTCCACCACCGCAACATCGTCCAGGTCCACGACGTCGGGCAGGACGGCGAGCAGTACTTCTTCGCCATGGAGTACGTGCACGGCGAGGACGCGCGAGCGCTGCTGCGCAAGGTCAAGGACAGCAAGACCCAGCTGCCGTTCCAGCACATCCTGACCGTGATCACCGCGGCCGCCGCGGGCCTGCACTACGCGCACGAGCAGAAGGGGCACGACCGCAAGAACCTCGGCATCGTTCACCGCGACATCTCGCCCGGCAACATCTTGCTCAGCTTCGACGGCGGCGTGAAGGTCGTCGACTTCGGCATCGCGAAGACCGACAAGCAAGTCGAGAACACGCGCGCCGGCGAGATGAAGGGCAAGGTCGGCTACATGTCGCCCGAGCAGTGCAAGGCACTGCCGCTCGATCGCCGCACGGATATCTACATGCTCGGCATCGTGATGTACGAGCTGTGCACGGTGCGTCGCCTGTTCAAGGGCGAGAACCGCTTCGAGACGATGCAGCAGATCGTCGAGGGCAACATCGCGCCGCCCTCGCGCTACCGCAAGGATCTGCCCGACGAGCTCGAGCGGATCATCATGAAGGCGCTCGCCACCGATCCGGAGGAGCGCTACCAGACGGCCGACGACCTGCGGCTCGTGCTCGAGGCATTCGCGACACGCACCCATCTTCAGATCTCGCCGTCGAAGCTGTCCGACTATCTCAAGGAGCTGTTCGGCGAGCGTCCCGAGCCGTGGCTCGTTGACGACTTGCCGCCGGATCCCGTGATGGAGGAGCCGGCGTCGGAGCCGTCGCAGCCGTCGCTGCCGTCGCCAGCGCTGGCCGCAAAGCCGGACGCCAAGTCGCAAGCCGACGTCGGCGAGCCCGGCACGGGCGACACGCCGATGGCGTGGCCGGTGGCGCACAGCGCGGCCCGCAAGCAGCGCACGCTGCTGTTCGCCGGTATCGGTGCAGTCGCGGTGATCGGCGTGCTCGCGTTCGTGCTCACGCGCGGCTCGAAGGAGGCGCCGTCCGCTGCGGGCGACAACGCGCTCGTGACGCCTGCAGATGCGGGCACCCCGGTCGTGGCAGTGCCCGTCGATGCGTCGAGCGTCACGGCCACGCGCGAGGACGCGAGCGTCGATGATCCTGCGATCGAGCTGACCACCAAGACTCCCGACGCGGGCGTTCAGATCGCACGCCCGGTGCGGCCGGTTCGCCCGGTGCGGCCCAAGGTCGAGGTGAAGACCGACAAGCCGGGGGAACCCGATCTCGATTCGCCGATGCCGGACTGACGGGGAATGACCATGACGCGTACAACGCTCGCTTCGCTGCTCGTGACATCGCTTGCGCTGTCGGCGACGACACCCGCCAGCGCCGCTCCCAAGAAGCGTCCGGCCAAGAAGGGCGCGCCTGCCGAGCCCCCTGCACCGACACCCGATGTGCCGCCCGCACCGGAGGGCAGCGCGCTTGGCGACCCCGCCGACGCCAGCGCCCCGCCGCCCGCGCCGCAGACACCCGCCGCGCCTCCGCCCAAGCCCGCGAGCAAGGAAGCCAAGGCACAGGCCAAGGCGCTGCAGAAGGAAGCGACGCTGCTCTACAACGTGCAGAAGTACGCCGAGGCGGCTGACAAGTATCAGGCGGCCTACCTGCTCGATCCGAATCCGGCCTATCTCTACGCGAGCGCGCAGTCGCAGCGGCTCGGTGGCGATTGCACCAAGGCGCTTCAGTCGTATCAGGCGTACCTGCGCGCGAATCCGCCCGAGAGCGAGCGCGCGAAGGCGAACGCGAACATCGAGCGCTGCGAGCAGGAGATTCGCGAGCGCGAGGCCGCGGTCAACGCCGACCAGATCCAGGCCCCGGTCGATATCCCGGCGCCGCCGCCGCCGCCGCCGCCGGTCGAGATCGTCGTGCCGCCGCCGCCGCCGCCTCCACCGGAGAAGAGCTACCTCGTCGGTCATGTGTTGCTCGGTCTCGGCGTGGTGGTGATGGGCGGCGGTTCCTATCTCTACTACACCGGCCGCAGCGACCTGCAGGCGCACAATGACGCCGCGAGCTACGACGAGTATGTCGCCGGCCTGTCGGATGTGGATGGTGCGCAGACAAACCAGACGCTCGGGCTCATCACCGCGGGCGCGGGTCTTGCGCTCGTCGGTGGCGCGATCGCCTATTACGTCCTGCGCTCGAGCAGCACCGAGTCGCCGCCGCCCGTGCAGGCGAACGTCTCGGCCGGTGGCGCGACGGTGTCGTACTCGCTGACGTTCTGACGCTCGTTACATCTGGCCGAGCGAGTTCCGGAAGCCCAGGATCGTGCTCTGCGGCAACCAGTCCGCCGAGTTCACGTCCGTATCCGTCGTCGAGCTTGCGCCACCAGGCCTTCGCTGCGTGCTGAAATCGAAGCTGAGTGTTCCAAACCCCGTGGTCTCGATCCACGGCGTGAGCACGCCGCCCCAGCCCAGCTTGTCGAGCACCATCGAGCTCGCCGTCGCGCTCCAGCTGACGTAGACGCCACTGCCCGGCTCGAGCTGGGTGCTGAGCGTGCTGTAGGTGCCATCGCGAATGTCGTACCAGTCCTCGCCGTTGCCAGCGCTACTGGCGGTCGATGCGAGGAGCAGGTAGCCACCGGCAGGAACGACGCTGCGCAGGTAGGTCGGCGTGACGGACACGTCGGTGCCAGACGCGTTGCGGATGTGGAGCCGCAACCCGGTCGTCCCCTGGATCACGAGGGTGGCCACGTTGATCGAAAGTCCCGTCGGGTTGAACAGCTCGATGTATTCGCGGTCGCCGCCGGGACCGCTTTTGCCAATGTAGACCTCGCTGAGCAACAGACCGGCATGGGGAACGAGCCTGACCGTGCTCGTCGAGTTGGTGGTGACCGCGTTGGTGACCTTGACGTTCCAACCGGTGGTGCCATTCGTGCGGATGCCGGCGGGGAACGTTGCCGTGATCTGCGTGCCGCTGTCGACGGTGCACGTGGTGGGGCCCGTGTTCACCGCGCCGCCGGCACCGTTGAGGTCGTCGAGCTTGAGGCCGGTGCTGCAGTTGACGTCGGTGAATTCGGTGCCGGTGATCACGACCGTGACGCTGCCGGTATTGAAGTACTTTGCAGTGCCGTTGTCCGGTGACGTCGACTGGATCACCACGTTGGTGACCGTTGGCGCCGCGAGAGCGATACCGGCGAAGTTCGCGTCGGTGATCGACAGCGGTTCATTGTCGGAGGAACGGATCACGCCGCTGACGGAGACGGTGTACGTGACGCCCATCTGCGCCGTGGTGGTGAAGGTGACGGTGCTGCCGGCGAGCTGCGGGTTACTCAGCGTCAGCCCATTGTTCACCGAGTAGTTCGACTGGGTCGTTGCCGCCGCGTTGGGTGGATGACTGAACGTGACCGTCATTGTTCCACTGCTCGTGGCCGCTGCGCTCGCGACGTCGAACGGCGCGCGACCGGTGAACACGGCGTCCCCATTCGTGAGCACGGCACCGTCACTCGCGCGCGTCACGTTCGCAGCCGTGACCGTGTAGGGCTGCGCCGCCTGGACCGACGTCGGGATGGTGACCGTGGTTCCAGACAGCACCGGCGCACCGGTCACGGTCAGGCCGCCCGACAGCGTGTAGTTGGTGGACGTCTGTGCTTCGCCCAGGTTCGGTGCCGCGTCGAAGGTCACCGAGATGCTCGAGGTCGAGAGCGACACTGCGGACGCCACGTTGAACGCGACGTGACTGAAGTTGGCCGTGTTGGACTGCAGCGGGTTGTTGTCGCTCGCACGCGTGACGCCCGTGACCGTCACGGTGTAGGTCTGCGTCGCTTGCTTGCTGCTCGTGAGCGTGACGGTGTTGCCGCTCAGCATGGGGGTGCCGGAGAACACCAGGCCGTTGTTGGCGCTGTAGCTTCCCAGCGTCGTTGCTGCGACCGCGTTGGGCGCTGCGTCGAAGGTTACGGTGACCGTGAAGCTGTTCACGGAGGCCGCGCTGGACACGTTGAACCCGGTCTTGCCGGTGAAGTTCGCCATCCGGGTGTTGAGCAGCTCGCCGTCGCTCGCGCGCGTCACCGCGGTGTTCACGGTCACGGTGTAGGCCTGCACGACCTGCGCGCTGGTCGTGAGCGTGACCGTGCTGCCCGACAACACCGCGTTACTGACGGTCAGGCCGCCGGTGAGGGTGTAGTTGGCAGCGTTCTGCGCGGCGGCCAACGTGGGCGGGTGGCTGAACGTGACCGTCATCTGGAGGTTCGTCGTCGACGCCGCGGCCGTCACGTTGAACTGCGCACGGCCGGCGAACGTCGTGCTCGTGCCGGTGAGCGCCTCGAGATCACTGGCACGGGTAACGCCTGCGACGGTCACCGTGTACGTGACCGCGCTCTGCGACGTGGTGTTGAGGGTCACGGTGCTGCCCACCAAGCTCACGAAGGACGTCACTGTCACGTTACCGGTCAGCGTGTAGTTCGCCACGACGTTCGCCTGCGACAGGAGCGGTGGTGCGCTGAACGTGACCGTGATCCGGGTGTTGCTGACCGAGGCTGCGCTGGCGACGTTGAACGCGGCGCGACCAGTGAACGTTCTCGCGTTCGTGGTGAGCGCTTCGCTGTCGCTGAGCCGCAGCACACTGGCGACGGTCACCGTGTACGTGATCGCGCTCTGCGCCGAGGTCGTGAGCGTGACCGTGCTTCCGGACAGCACGGCCGCGCTGACCGTCAAGCCGGCGCCACCGGTGATGGTGTAGTTCGCGATGTTCTGCGCCTGCGCCAGGGTCGGCGGATGACTGAACACCACCGAGACGGTGCGGTGGGCCGTCGAGGCCGCGCTGTTGACGTCGAACGGCGCGCGGCCCGCGAAGGTCGTGCTGGCCAACGTCAGTGGCTCGCCATCCGCAGCGCGCGTGACACCGGCAGCGGTGTTGGCGACGGTGACCGAGTAGGTCGTCGCGATCTGCGCGGAGGTGATCAGGGTGACCGTGTTGCCCGACAGACCCTGGATGCCTGTCACCGTGACGCCGTTCGAGATGGTGTAGTTGCTGGCGGTCGTAGCGGTGGTCGGGTCGGGTGCGCCGTTGAACGTGACGGTGACTCGTGTGTTCGTCGTCGCGAGGGCGCTGGCAACGTTGAACGGCGGGATGCCGGTGAAGTTGCCGGAGTTGGCTGCGAGCATCTCGCCGTCGGCCGCACGCGTCACGCCCGTCACGGTCAGGGTGTACGTCTGCATGACCTGCGCGTTGGTGGTCAGGAGGACTGCATTGCCCGTGAGCGTCGCGCCGCTGACGGTCAGACCGCCCGTGATCGCATAGTTCCCGGCGGCCTGCGCCTGCGCGAGCGTCGGTGCGGCGTCGAACGTGACGCGAACGGAGGTGTTGGTCACGGCCACGACGCTGAGGACATTGAACGCGACGCGACCGGGAAAATCGGCGGTGGTCGTGGTGAGCGCCTCGGCATCGCTGTCACGCCTCACGTTCGCGACGGTGACGGTGTAGCTGATCGCCGATTGCGTCGTGGTGCTGAGCGTGACCGTGTTGCCCGAGAGCATCGGCGTTCCGCTCAACGTGAGCCCTGGGATGCTGTAGTTGGCGAGCGTCGTTGCCTGCGTCATGTTCGGCGGGTCGCTGAACGTCACCTGGACCGAGGTCGAGGTGTTCGAGCTGGCGCTCGCGACGTTGAACGGTGTGCGGCCGGTGAACATCGCGGTCGTGATGGCCATCGCCTCGCCGTCGCTACCGCGCGTGACGTTCGAGACGGTCACGGTGTACGCGATCGCCGACTGCGTGCTCGTGATGAGCGTGACCGTGTTGCCGGACAGCATCGGCGTGCCGCTGAGCGTGAGGCCGGGCACCGAGTAGTTTGCGAGCACGACTGCCTGCGCCATGTTGGGCGCCTGGTCGAACGTGACGGTCATGCGCACGCTCGTTGTCGATGCGGCGCTTGCCACGTTGAACGTCGAGATGCCGTTGAAGCTGCGGGCTGCCACGAGGAGCGGCTCTGCGTCGCTGTCTCGCGTCACGCCGCTGACAGTCACGGTGTAACTCTGCATCGCCTGCGCCGATGTCGAGAGCATCACCGTGTCGCCGAGGAGGATCGGCAGGCCGCTGAGCGTGAGGCCGGGAATCGAGTAATTCGCCAGCGTCGTGGCCTCGACGGGATGTGGGGCAGCATCGAACGTCAGCAACACGGACGTGCTGGTGAGCGACGCCGCGCTCACGAGGTTGTAGGCGATGCGACCGGTGAAGCTCGCGCTGTTCACGGTCAACGGCTCGGTGTCGCCTGCGCGGAGAACGCCGGTGACGGTGACCGTGTACGAGATTGCCGATTGCGGCGAGGTGAGTAGCGTGACCGTGTTGCCGGTGATCAGCGGCGTGCCGCTGAGCGTGAGTCCGGGGATGCTGTAGTTGGCGAGGTTGGTGCCGGTGGTCGGATCGGGCGCGGACTGGAACGTGACCTGGACCAAGCTGTTGGTCGCCGACGCCGCGCTCGTGACGTCGAACGCAGCGCGGCCGGGGAACGTGGACGTGCTGATCCACAACGGCGCCGCATCGGAGGCGCGCGTGATTCCCGACGCGGTGAGCGTGTAATCGATGCCGGACTGCGCGGCCGAGGTGATCGTGACCGAGCTACCCGTGAGCGTCGGCGTGCCGCTGAGCACGAGGCCGTTGACGGCGTAGTTGCCGAGCACGACGGCGGCCGCAGGATCCGGTGCACCGGTGAATGTGACCGTGATCGACGTGTTGCTCGCGGACACCGCGCTGATGTCGAAGTCGCCGTTCGGGTTGATCACGCAGGTCTCGGACAGCGACTCGCTCGCGAACTCGCCATAGCGACGTCCGGACGGACACGTGGTGTCGTCGAAGCTACAGAAGCCCGCCGCTTCGCAGGTGGCGCCGGTGCCGCACTGGCTCGAGTCCGTACAGCGAAACGATTCGTGCGGCTCGACGCAACCTGTCGCCACGAGGACGACAGCCACGACGAACCACCGCGTCCAGAGCCCCCATTGCGCTAGCACCATTCCAACGTCGCGCGGAAGTACCGACGACGTCAAGCGAATCTCCGACGATGCTGGGCTCGAACACCGTCGGTGCGCGGACGGGATTCTGCTTACCCGTGCGCCATCTCACGTACCGAGACGGGCGCGGAGGTCGGCCCCCGTGAAGTCGCGGCGCCCGCCTTGCTCGGCTGCCTTGATCAGCTCCCCGAGCGTGGCGTTGATCGGCGCGGAACGGCCCAATCGCGTCGCCAGCGTGACGATTTCGCCCTGGATGTAATCGACCTCGGTGGCGCGCTTGGCCTGGAGGTCATCCCACATCGAGGAGCGCGCGGTGGGATCGATCGCGACGATGCGGCGGGCAAGTAGCTTGAACATCGCGTCGGGCACGACGAGCAGGCGGGGGATCCAGCGGGCGGGCAGCGCCGTCACGCGCGCGACCGGGATCTCGGCCTCGGCGAGGAGCTCGAGCGCCTCGCGCTGTGCGGCAGCCAGGCAGCGGCGGAAGTCTCGATCGCCGAGCTCGGTCGCCAGCGGCTTGCCCGACAGCGCGTTGATCGCGTTGTTGAGATTGAGCACGAGCTTTCCCCACTGGACTGCCAGCATGTCGTCGCGCAGCTCCGAGGGCAGGCCCGCGGAGAGGCACGCCTCGGTGAGCGGTGCGGCGGCGTCGGCGTTGTCAAACATCAGCGTGCCCGCGGATGCGCGGTGGTAGTGCGCGCGGCCCGAGCGCACGACGTTGAACGGCACCATGCCCGCGAGCACGCGATGGTTGGGCAGGGCGGCCCGAAGTGTGGGGACGTTTCGCACGCCGTTTTGCAAGCTGACCACGACGGTGCGCGGGTCGAGCACGTCGGCGAGCTCGCGTGCTGCCTCGGCGGTTTGCGCAGACTTCACCGTGAGGAGCACGAGGTCGGCGCCCTTGACGGCGCTCGCCTGGGTCGCCAGCGTCGGCTTGCCGAGATGCGTGCCGCCGTGGAGCTCGGTGGTTCGCACGCCGTCGGCGAGCTCGTCGATGACGCGTGGCCGACCGATGAGCGTCACGTCGGTGCGTCCAGCGCTCAGACGTCCTCCGACCCAGCACCCGATGGCGCCCGCTCCAAAAATGACGATGCGGCTCACGCGCTCACTGATGCTGGCGGCATGGTGGATGCACTTTCATGGGTCATGACCAACGCACTCATCAAGTCTCCGAAGTCGGAAAAGGGCGCTGTCGGCTACGCACTCGCGTGGCTCCTCGGGATCCCAATTCCGATCCTCCTGATCGTGTTCCTGCTGCGCGGATGCGATTAACCGAGCGGGCGGCGTGAACGAGAAGAGCCCACAGGCGATGTGGGCTCTTTGTCGTTGTGCGCGCCCCGGGCACACACTCGGGATTTGCCTGACTGGCTAGGGCTTCGCGCCGTTGGTGATCCAGAGCAGGAATAACTTGTAGTCAGCGTCGTTGACGTCGATGAACGTCGCGTTGGGGTGGTCCTGCGGAGCAGGGGGCGCTTCGTACAGTGGGCGCACGATGAGGAACGAATCGGCGGGCGTGGTGATGTTGACGACCCCGGTGCGCGCGGTGATGTTTGCGAGGACGGTGGCGGCGGGATCGTCATACTTGAGGACCGACGCGGGGCCGCTGAGGGTGTGGCAGTTCGCGCACCCGAGCCCGCCCGTCGCGGCGCGCTGGAGCTTGGGATAGATGTGCGTCGCGAACGAGGGATCGGTCACCGCGCCGCCGCCCCCTGTGCCGCCACCCGAGAGCGCCAGGGTCGCGCCGTCGGCAGCGACCGTGACCGTGGTGTTGTTCGTCTGCGTGCCGGCGCCGCCGTTTTGATACGAGACGACGAGCGTGTGTGTACCCGGCGGCACGTCGAGGTACGCGATGCGTGAGCGGCCCTGGAACGTTGCGGTGTCGGTCGCTGCGGGATCGAGGGCGCCCGCGGCGTTGAAGATGAACGGACCCTTCACGCCCGCGACCGGCTGGTTCGCGGTGTCGAGGAGCTGGATGCTGGTCAGCGGGATGCCGTCGAGCGGCTGGTTGTTGTTGCGGCGCAGCTCGGCGGCCAGGAACGCGGTGCCTGCCGTCGCGGTCGCGCCGACGGCGGTGTACTGGTTCGTGATGTCCTGCGTCGACGCGACGTAGATGTTCTGCGTGACCGATGTGTCGGCGACCGTGATCGACATGTTGCGCGTGGGGCGGTACGCGGTCTTCGTCGCGAGCACGAACAGCTTGCTGCCGACCGCGACCTCGATGGCGTACGCGCCATCGGCGGCGCTGGTCGCCATCTTCTCGGGCGCGAGCCCGTCGGTCGCGAGCATCGCGTCCTCGACGTTGACGTTGCCGAAGTAGTCGACGACCTTGCCGCTGAGCTGCAGTGCCGTGATCTCCTCGCCGGCATCGGGCTCGACGCCGGCGTCGACCTCGATGTCATTGTCGGGTGCCGTGCCTGGGCAAGCGGCAAGTGCTGCGATGGTCAAAAAGCTAAGAGTGATGCGCATGGTCCCGTCCCCGCAGCGAAAGATCATCAACGACCATGCCAGCGTAACACTCGTAAATCCAAATCGTTGCGACGCACGTCACTGGGACTGAATTGCCCATGGGTGGGGGCACACCCCTCAGGTGGCATTGCCACGATCAGACCGGTCATCTAAGGTGCGCCATGCTCGAAGACGGCCCCCTTCGGGAAGCTCTGACTTTCGACGATGTTCTGCTCGTTCCGGGATACTCCGAAGTCATCCCGCGCGATGTCGACGTCTCGACGCGCCTCACGCCGCTGATCCCGCTGCGCATGCCGCTGGTCAGCTCGGCGATGGACACCGTCACCGAGGCCGCGACCGCCATCCGCATGGCGCGCGAAGGTGGCATCGGCTTCATCCACAAGAACCTGACGATCGAAGAGCAGGCGCGCGAGGTCAACCGGGTCAAGAAGGCGCAGTCCGGCATCGTCGTCGATCCGCTCACGATCGCGCCGTCGCGGACGCTGGCCGATGCGCTGGCGATCATGCGCTCGCATCGCATCAGTGGTCTGCCGGTGGTCGATGCCGATCACCGTCCGCTCGGTATCCTCACCAACCGCGACGTTCGCTTCGAGCGGCGCATGGATGTACAGGTCGGCGAGGTGATGACCAAGAATCCGGTCACCGTCAAAGAGGGCGTCCAGGTCGACGAGGCCAAGGAGCTCCTTCACAAGCACCGCATCGAGAAGCTGCTGGTGGTCGACAACGCCGGCAAGCTGCGTGGCCTCATCACGATTCGCGATATCGAGCAGGCGGAAGAGAACCCGGCCGCCGTCGTCGACGAGCTCGGGCGTCTTCGCGTCGGGGCGGCCGTCGGCGTCGGTCCCGATCGCGACGCGCGCATCGAGGCGCTGGTCGCCGCCGGCTGCGACGTGATCTGCGTCGATACAGCGCACGGTCACTCGGCGGGTGTGCTGCAGGCGGTGCGTGACGTGCGCAAGCGCTTCCCGAAGGTCCAGCTCGTCGCCGGCAACGTCGCCACGGGCGAGGCCACGAAGGCCTTGATCGAGACCGGCGTCAACGCGGTCAAGGTCGGTGTCGGTCCCGGCTCGATCTGCACCACGCGCATCGTCGCGGGTGTCGGCGTGCCGCAGCTCACCGCGATCGCCGATTCGGTCGCCGCCGCAAAGGGCACGGGCGTCGCGATCATTGCCGACGGTGGCATCAAGTACTCGGGCGATGTCGCCAAGGCCCTCGCGGCCGGTGCCGACACCGTGATGATCGGCTCGCTGTTCGCCGGTACCGACGAAGCGCCGGGCGAGGTCATCCTCTACCAGGGCCGCAGCTACAAGTCGTATCGCGGCATGGGCTCGATCGGTGCGATGAAGGAAGGGTCGAAGGACCGCTACTTCCAGGGCGATGTCGAGTCGGCCGCCAAGCTCGTGCCCGAGGGCATCGAGGGTCGCGTTCCGTACAAGGGCTCGCTGCGCGAGTCGATCTACCAGCTCATCGGCGGCCTCCGCTCCTCGATGGGATACCTCGGGTGCGCGACCATCTCCGAGCTGCACGAGCGGGCCAAGTTCGTCAAAATCTCCTCGGCGGGCCTTCGCGAGAGTCACGTGCACGACGTGATCATCACGAAGGAAGCTCCGAACTATCGCGTGGAGTAACGGAGTTACCAGTGGCGCATCAGCTCGTTCTCGTCCTCGATTTCGGATCGCAGTACACGCAGCTGATCGCGCGCCGGATCCGCGAGCAATCGGTCTACTGCGAGATCCATCCCTATACGGTCGCGCAGAGCCTCGACAAGATTCGCGCGCTCAACCCGATCGCGATCGTGCTCTCGGGCGGTCCGTCCTCGGTCTACGAGGAGGGTGCTCCCACCATCCCGGCCGGGATCTACGAGCTCGGCATCCCGATCCTCGGCATCTGCTACGGCGCGCAGCTCACCGCGCTCCTGCTCGGCGGCAAGGTCCGGCCCGCGGACAAGCGCGAATACGGCCGCGCTCAGGTCCGGGTCAAGCAAGGCAACGAGGGCGTGTTTCGGTCGGTCCCAGCCGGCGAAGAGCTCTCGGTCTGGGCGTCGCACGGCGATCATGTCGACGCGCTGCCCGCGGGCTTCACGCACACGGCCGAGTCCGACAACTGTGCGATGTCGGGCTTCGCGCACGCGCAGCGCCGGATTCACTGCGTGCAGTTTCATCCCGAGGTCGTTCACACGCCTCGCGGTGCCGAGCTCCTCGGTAACTTTTTGTTTGGCATCTGCAACGCCGCCGCCGACTGGTCGATGGCTTCGTTCGTCGACGAAGCGGTCGCGAAGATCCGCGCGCAGGTCGGGGCCGACGGGAGGATCATCTGCGGCCTCTCGGGCGGTGTGGATTCCTCGGTCGCAGCGGCGCTCATCCACCGCGCGATCGGCGATCGGCTCACCTGCATCTTCGTCGACAACGGTCTGCTCCGAAAAGGCGAGCGCGACTACGTCGCAACGATCTTCCGCGATCACTTCCACGTCGACCTTCGCGTGATCGATGCGGAGGACCGTTTTTTGGCCGGGCTCAAGGACGTCACCGACCCCGAGAAGAAGCGCAAGATCATCGGCTACGAGTTCATCGCCGTCTTCGAGGAGCAGTCCAAGACGATCGAGAACGCGAAGTTCCTCGCGCAGGGCACGCTGTATCCGGACGTGATCGAGTCGGTTTCGTTCAAGGGGCCGTCGGCGGTCATCAAGTCGCACCACAACGTCGGTGGGTTGCCCGAGCGGATGAATCTGTCGCTCGTCGAGCCGCTGCGCGAGCTGTTCAAGGATGAGGTGCGGTTGCTGGGTCTCGAGCTCGGTTTGCCGAAGCACATGGTCGGGCGTCAGCCGTTCCCGGGCCCGGGCCTTGCGGTGAGGTGCCTGGGGCCGCTCACGCGGGAGAGGCTGGATGTTCTGCGGCTCGCCGATGTGATCATCGACGAGGAGATTCGTATGGCCGGGTTGTACGAGTCGATCTGGCAGTCGTTTGGTGTGCTGCTGCCGGTGAAGTCGGTGGGGGTGATGGGGGATGCACGGACCTACGAGGAGACACTTGCGGTTCGCGCGGTTCACTCCAAGGACGGCATGACGGCGGACTGGGTGCCGCTGCCGTATGAGGTGCTTGGAAAGATCTCGTCGCGCGTGATCAACGAGGTGCGGGGGATCAATCGGTGCGTTTACGATATTACGAGCAAGCCGCCGGGGACGATCGAGTGGGAGTAGGGCGCGCCGCGCGCTGCGCTAGTCGTCGGGACATTCGTGCGTAGCTACGGCGCGTCCGCTGTAGCTACTCGCGGCAGCCGCAGCCGCAGCCGCAACCGCAGCCGCAGCCGCAGCCGCAACCGCAGCCGCAGCCGCAGCCGCAGCCGCAGCCGCAGCCGCAGCCGCAGCCGCAGCCGCAGCCGCAGCCGCAGCCGGGAACCGGGAACCGGGAACCGGAGTTCAAGTTTCCCGGTTGCACACGTTCTAATGGTTCGCTGAAGGGACCTCCGCGTCCTGTCCGGCGGGGGCTCGCCTCTTGCGCTTGCTCGCGCAATCGGGCGCGCCGGGCGCGTGATCACCTGTGCCAGTGCGATCGTCCGCCGCACAGGTCCGCGCTTTCTTGATCACGATCACTCTGCTGCGCCCGTCACGCCCGCTGCGCGAGCTGCGCGCTTCGCGGCTCGAGCCCCCGCCGGCCAGGCCGCTCCGGGGGGCCCCAAGGGATGAGACGCCAGCACCAGCGCACTCATGAGCTCTCTATTGAACACGGACGCGTAGGTGCAGCTCCACGTCGCGAACACAGAGGCGAACACGAACATGAGCGAGTCGAATCTTTCCCCTTCTTCCTCTTCCTCTTCCTCTTCCTCTTCTTCTTCCTCTTCCTCGAACCCTGTCTCTTCCCCGAACGCTTTCTCTTCCCCGAACCGCGGACACAACTTCATCGCCCTCGAGGTCTCGTACAGGCTGATCGAGGCGCTCGCGCCGATCGTTCCGGTGATCGCGCGGAACGATCGAGATCTTGCCGATCAGATTCGGCGCGCCGCCAGCAGCGTCAGCTTGAACCTCGCCGAGGGGCAGAGGTCCACCAAAGGGAACCGGCACAAGCACTATGCGATCGCGCATGGCAGCGCGAACGAGGTCAAGGCGGCGCTCTTCGTCGCCAAGGCGTGGGGCTGGATCGAGCACGGTGCGAACGCCCTCGCGATTCTCGACCGCCTGCTCGCGCTGCTCTGGAAGCTCACGCACGCGTGAGCGCCGGCCGCGGCCGCTGGCCCGCGTGTCTGCTTCGTCGACAATGCCCCGAATCTCTAGGGCCACGAATTCGCAAGCCCCGACCCGCCCGAAGCTCCGCTGGGCGCAAACGAATCCGCGGCAGGCTCGGCGCAGAGAGTGCGAGTCAGCGCGCTACGACGCCGGTCGTCACGACACCGACTTCGATGGTCGTTACCGCTTTGGTGTACTGCGCATCGTCAGCGTTGATACGAATGCGTCCTACGCCACCACCGCCACCGCCGCCGGTCGACTGGCCACCTTCTACGTATGTAGCGCCCAGGCCCGCGGTCGCTGGGACCGTTGCGGTCGCCCCGTTACCGCCGACTCCGCAGTCTGTCAGGGTGCAAGGCGCGCCTTGTGCCGGAGCTACCTCGTTGGGGATTCCGGAACCCTGTCTCGAGCCGCCGGCGCCTCCGTTTGCGAGTAGGCGCGCGTTGTCGCCGAGTATCACGATGGGCGCCTCGAGCAGGATCCCGCCACCGGCACCGCCGCCAGTAAGGGATGACTGTTGGAAATCCGTGAGGTTGAGGTTTGGCGCACCACTGTCGCCACGAACGTCGATCTTACCTTCTATGCGAATCGCGGCGAGACTCGTGAGCTGGACCGCGCCACCGCCTCGACCACCAACAGCCGTTTCGCTGCCTGACGAACACCCCCCGCGTAGTGGCACAAGCTCCGCGGAGCCCGACGGTGTTCCCCCCATGCCTCCAACGAGCGTCGGGTATTCCTTATCCGGAAACTCGACGATGTCACCACCTGCAGCCCCAGCGGTTGCGTGTGCGCCGCCACCAGCCCCCGGATGAGCAATTGTTGCAATGTCGTCGCCACTCCGCAGGAAGTTCGAGCTCCTACACGGTGGGTCGTCGAACATGCCCGCCGTCCCAGAGCCTGTCGCGTTGACATCGAGGCCAAGCCTCGTCGTCACGAGGATCTCATCGGTCGCTAGAATAGCCAAGGCCGGGTACGGCGGTGTTCCACTTGCGACGACGCTGACGTCTCCAAGCTGAACTCGCCTGGCGACGAATACACGAATTGGAACTCCACCATCTGGCGCCGGGAATAGGAATGAGGCGACGTTTGGGTTGCCAGTGATCGCCCCGGTGCTGGTATCGATCGTTCCGCCGTCCACGATCAGATCGGCGCGCGTGTCGACCATTTCGTAATAGGCGAGCAGGTTGTTCGACGGCGTCACCAGGCAACCCGCCTCGTCGTCGCACCCGCGCTCGCAGGTCTTCACAGCGTAGTTCTCTCCTGACGCATCACATACGACAGCGTCAAAATCGCGGCACTCGGCAAGCTCTCCTGGAGTGCAGGTCACCGCGATGCATTCGTTGCGTCCGCCGCCGAGGCTTCCGTCGATGTCACAGAACGGTAACGCTGGATCGCTGCACGTCTTGTCCGCAGTACAAGCACGCGGGTTGTGACGCGTCCAACCACCCAACGCCACGACCACCAAGGCAACGACCGCCAGCTGCATGAAGCGAGAATCGCCCGAGTCGGTGTGGTTGTCGATGAACGAATAGGCGTGTTGTGAAGCGCAGTGCGCCCCGAAAGGGGCGCTTGGAGTACGCAGCGCCAGCAACCACGCGGCGGCTGGTCGATCCCCTCAGCTTGTATGTGGCGCGTCGTCTGCCGCATCGTGTCGCGGTGACCGAGCTGCTCGCCAGGTTCGTGACCGCGTTCAAGCGCGGCATCGAAGGCGAGCTCGCGGCGATGAAGGCCTCGTCGAGCGCGTTCGAGATTCCGCTCGCCCGCGGTGAAGACCTCGGCACGCTCCGGTACCGCTTCGAGTCGACCGGCGACCGCCTGACGCCGGGCACCGTGTGCTCGCTCAAGACGCCGACCGGTGACCAGCGCGTGACGATCGAGCACCTCGAGAGCGATCACGTGACGCTCCTGGCCACGCAATCGATCGACACGACCGCGGCATGCGCTCTGATCGTCGCGCCCTGGTTTCTCTACGACCGCCTGCTGCAATCGCTGGACGGAATCGAAGCCGCGCCACTCGCGCTGACGCTGTTCGGCAAGGACGCCCCGACGCGCACGTCGTCGGCGCTGCAGCGAGATCATGCGGTCCTCAACGCCAGCCAGCAGGCCGCGGTGCAGCTGTGCGCCGACAGTAGCCTCGCGTTCGTGTGGGGCCCACCGGGAACCGGCAAGACGGTGACGCTCCTGCACGTGATCGAGGAGCTGCTCGCGCGCAACGAGCGGATTCTCATCGCCTCGACGACGAATGCCGCGATCGACCAGATCCTGGCCAAGCTCAGCACGCGTCCGTGGTTCGTGCCGGGAACGTTCGTGCGCCTGGGGCGGAGTGAGACCGACACGTTCGGAGCCGAGCTCGGCGACATCGTCGACCGCCTGCGTGGCACACGCCGCGACAAGCTTGTGCGGCTTCGCGCGCGCATCGCGGATGTGCAGCAACAGATTCACTACGGGCGCGCGCTGATCGCGGACCTGGCGCCGGCACTGTCGTCGCAGCAGTCGCTGTTCTCAGACCCGACGCCGCGGCTGAGTGCGGCCGCACTGTCTCGCGTGTTCACTGCGGCAGATGCGATCACGCGCTTCGATGCGCGCGAGCAGCGCCGGCTCCTCGAACAACGCATCGTGCGCCTCGAACGGGTACGTGAACTCGCGAAGGCGCGTGTCGCCGCCCAGACCGCGGAAGATCGCGATCTCGAAGCGCGTGTTGTGGCCGATGCTCGCGTGATCCTGTGCACGCTGACGAACACGTATCTGTCGCCCGTCTTGCCCGGCCAGCGCTTCGACACGCTGATCGCGGAGGAGGCGGGCATGGCCACGCTGCCGTCGCTGTTCTACGCGGCCTCGCGCTGCGATCACCGCGCGATCATGGTCGGCGATCCGCGCCAGCTACCGCCGATCGTCCAGTCCGATGACCCCGGCGTGCGTCGCGCGATCGGTCGCAACGTGTTCGAGGTCGCAGTGCCCGATGCAGAGAATTCCTCCGTTGTCGCGATGCTGGATGTCCAGTACCGCATGCATCCCGCGATCGGCTCGCTCGTCGGCAGCCTGTTCTACAGCGGTCGGCTCACGCACAGCGCATCAGGCACCGACGAGATCGCGGCACGAGCGCCATATCCCGGTCGCGCGGTGGTCGTGGTCGACACCAAGTCGAGCTGCCAGCGCTCGGCCAAGGGCAGCTCGCGCGTCAACGCGATCTCCGCCGAGACCACAGCGGACCTCGCGCTCGAGGTCGTGCGCGGTGGCTCGACCTCGGTCGCGGTGATCACGCCGTATGCGGCGCAGGCCTCGGAGATCCGGCGCCTGCTCGCGGCACGCCGCATCGGCGACACGGTGGAGTGCAGCACCATCCATCGCTTTCAGGGCCGCGAGTGTGACGTCGTGATTCTCGATCTCGTGGATGCGGCGCCGATGCGGCCCAGCGGACTTCTGGCCGACGCGCCGAACCTGTTGAACGTCAGCATTTCGCGGGCGAGGGGGAAGCTGATGATCGTTGCAGATGTCGCGTACTTCGAGTCTGTCGCCCCGGGCGGGCTCGTCGCGGAGATGGTCCGGGCAGCACTACAGATGTGACAAACCTTTGGTGTGAGACTCATTTCCAGTCCCTGGTGTCGAAGATCTCACGCGGATCCGGGCCTGTTGCATGTAGATTGGGCCCGGGTATGAAGCACAAGACTTCGCTTTTGGTATGGGCGTTCGCGGCAGTAGCAGCGACGGCTTGCGGCTCGGTGAGCAACACGAAGATCGATGCGGGCGAGGGCAGTGCCGATGCCACGCCGGCTGGTGACTTCGGGTTGGCTGTGAATCCTGCGGCTTTGAGCCTCAGCATCACGGGCAGCGGGATGGTGGCGGTCGACCTCACGCGTGGCACAGGCTTCAGCGACGCGGTTGCGCTCTCGGTGACGGGCCTTCCGACCGGTGTTACCGGTGCATTCGACGCAGCGTCCTTGCCCGACGGCACAACCACTACGAACCTGGTGCTGGCCGTCGCGGATACCGCAACGGCTGGCACCAGCGATGTCACCATCACAGGAACTGCCGGTGCGCTCACTCACACGGCCACGCTGTCGCTCACGCTCACGACCATCACCGTGACGGGCACGCTGCGTACGAACACGATGGGAGTCGTCGTTCGCATCGTCGGCAAGCCCGCCACCACCACGGATTCGAATGGCGACTTCACGTTCACCGACGTGAAGATTCCTTACGACCTCTACGTCATCGGCGTCGACGGCATCAGCGGCGGGTCCTCGACTCCGGCAGTCAACTACTACAAAGGCCTGACCCGTCCCGACCCGGTCGTTCCGCGACTGTCGCAGGGGTTCAGCATCGGTAGCAATGTCACGACCTCGACCGCGCCCATCAGCGGCACGCGCACGGGCGGCAACATTGCCACCCCCGCGATGCTGTTCTGGGGCGAGGACGGTGACCTGTTTACCGTCGCTGCCAACACCGCGCAGTATGCCGGCGTCGATGCGGATTGGCACCCGGCCAGCGCGAACACGACCAGCAAGCTCTACGGCATCCAGATCACGCGAGGCGCTCTCAACGCTCCCACCGCGTATCCTGGCTACGGCGTCACAGCGGACCAAGACCTCGTAGCCGGTACGAACAAGGTGATCAACATCTCGCTCGCGGCCCCCACGACCGCTGCACTGACGGGGACCGTTACTCAGCCAAGTGGGTTTCCCGCACCGTCGTTGACGCTGACGCAGGAGTTCGGTACTCGCAAGATCGAGTTGTGGACTGCAAGCACGACGAACGCGACTAGCACCATCCCGGTGATCGCCGCCGGCAAGGCGGCGCTTCATGGGAAGTCGTCGCTCAACGGTTCGGCAACCGAGTTCGTGTTTCCCGGCCTGGATGCGGCCAAAGACGTCACCTTCGGTATGCCGCTTCCTCCAGTGCTCACCGGACCGACGAACAACGCGACGAACGTGACGACCGCGACTCCGTTTGCGTTCACGACGACCGCGCAGACTGTCTACAAGGTCAACATCACGAGCGACACGGCAAACTTCCACGTGTTCACGACGTCAGGCACGATTGCCATCCCCAACGTCCCCGAGCTGCCACTGCCCCCTGCCGAGGACTTTCAGTGGACGATTCTGGGATATGGGCCTCTCGCCCACGTGAACAGCGCTGCCGATACGGTCGCGCTGCAGCCCGTCTCGGTCTTCGAGGACGTCGGCGTGCTGCACTTCTACATGACGACCCCGACGCGCAATTTCACGAGCCAGTAGCCAGTAAGTCGCCGGTTAGTACTCACGATCGCAGGGTATTTTCGCGTTGACCGGGTAAGGGTTCGCACGTAGGTTCTGTGATTCGGGCCCAGGCATGATCGGCGAGCGCATTGGCAATTACGTCATCACCGAGCTGCTCGGTGAGGGTGGCATGGGCCAGGTGTATCTCGCCGCGCATCCGCAGATCGGCAAGAAGGTCGCGCTCAAGGTTCTGCACGCCGAGATGGCCGCGAACGAAGAGATCACGACGCGCTTCTTCCACGAAGCGAAAGCGGTCAACGACATCAATCACCCGAACATCGTCGACATCCTCGACTACGGGTCGATGGAGTCGGCGAATGGCCCCGTCGTTTATCTCGTGATGGAGCTGTTGAAGGGCTCGACGCTGACGAAGTCACTGCAGCAGGGCCCGCTCGAGCCGATGCGCGCCGTGAAGATCGTCAAGCAGGTGGCAGACGCGCTGGTCGCGAGCCACGAGCGCCGGATCATTCATCGCGATCTCAAGCCCGACAACATCATGCTCGTGCCGCGCGGTCGCGAGCCCGAGTTCGTGAAGCTGCTCGACTTCGGCATTGCGAAGGTCACGACCGCGGGCGGCGATTCGATGTCGAAGACACGCGCCGGCATGGTGATCGGTACGCCGATCTACATGTCGCCCGAGCAGTGCGAGGGCAGGGGCGACATTGACCATCGCACGGACGTGTATGCACTCGGCACGGTGCTCTACGAGCTGCTCACGGGCGCGCCGCCATTCACGGGCGACGGCTACGCCGAGGTGCTCGTCAAGCAGCTGACCGAGATGCCCGAGCCGGTGACTTCGAGGCGGCCGGGGATTTCGCGGTATCTCGAATCGATCGTGATGAAGTCGCTCGCGAAGCGCCGCGAGGATCGATTCCAGACGATGAAGGAGATGCTCGACGCGCTGAGCAATCCGCAAGAGTTTGTCGACGCACACGGCGGCGTGGGCGCGTTCGGTGGACCGCGATCGAATCCACCGACGGGCCCGCAGATGCCGACGCCGCTACACGGACAGCCGTATCCGACGCCGTTCACGGGCGGTCAGCAGACGCCCTACGGTCAGCCCACACCGTTCACCGGCGGTCAGCCGACGGGACCACTGCCGACGCAGGCGGGATACTCGACGCCGTATGGGCAGGCCCCACACATTCCGACGCCGTATCCGCCGCAAGGGTTTCCGACGGGCCAGCAGGCACCGCTCGTGGCTCCGCATCAGACGACGCTGAGCCAGGGCGTCGGCGAGCTGGGCACCGATGCACCGCAGATGATGACGGGCGTGGCTTCGACGGGTTCGAACAAGAAGCTGCTGATCGGCGCATTGGCCGCAGCGGGTGTGATCGTGGTGGTCGTCGTGGGTGGTGGGGACAAGGCGAAGCCGTCGGCTGCCAGTGAGCCGACGGGGTCGGCAGCGATGGGTAGCGCCGGCTCAGCGGAGACCGCAGCGGGAACCGCGAACGGATCCGCAACCGAAACCGGATCCGCAACCGCAACGGCAACCGCAACCGGATCCGCAACCGCAACCGAAACCGGCTCCGCAACCGAAACCGGCTCCGCAACCGGGACCGGGACGGGAACCACGGCCGCGGGATCCGGCGGCACCACCGCGGCCGGTAGCGGCACCCCCGATCGGGTGAAGATCTCGGTCTCCACCAAGCCCGTCGGCGCCGGCGTCTTCGTCGCCAGCGAGACCAAGGCACGCTGCACGACACCGTGCTCGGTCGAGGTTCCGCGGGCCAACTCGGCGACGCTGATCGTCAAGCACGCCGGCTTCACCGACGAGAAGCGCATGGTCAGCGCCACGGCAAACCTCGATCTCGACATCGAGCTCAGGAAGCGCCCCAAGGCCACCGGAGCGGGATCTGGATCGGCTACGCCCAGAAATCCGAGGGGCCCAGTGGGCGACAACACGCTCAACCCGTTCGATAATTGAGGCCGCATGAAATGTACGTGGCTTGTAGTGGTGGCCCTGGCGGCGTCGAGCACGGTCGCGCGCGCAGACGAGGCGACGGCACGCGCTCACTTCGACGCAGGTGAGAAGGCGTACAACCTCGGCTCGTTCCCCGAGGCAGCCGAGCTGTTTCGCAAGGCCTACGAGCAGTGGCCCGAGCCGGCATTCCTGTTCAACCTCGCGCAGACGTATCGCCAGATCGGCGACTGCAAGCAGGCGGCGTTCTTCTACAAGCGGTTCCTCTCGCTCAAGGAGCAGGACGCCAAGAAGCCGATCAAGCCCGAGCTGAAGGTCGAGGTCGAGAAGCGCATCGCCGAGCTCGAGGAGTGCATGAAGCGCGAGATCGCGAGCAAGCCTCCCACCACACTCGATGGCGGCGGCGGAACGACGGGCGGCACACAGACGGCGACCGGCGGTGACGTTGGCGGCGGCGATACGGGGGGCGGTGGTGACGTCGGCGGCGGTGACGACGGCGGTGGCGACGACGGCGGCGTGGTCGTGACAAGCGATCGACCGAAGATGATCGCGCTGCGGCTCGGCGTTGGCGCCGGCAAGCTCGGCGCGGGCGATCTGCCGACGAAGCTCCAGTTCGCGACGACACTCATCGCAGGCTATCCACTGTGGTTCGGAGACAAGATTCGGCTCGACGTCGGCGCCGGCTTCTCGTTCACACCCGTTCCGTACACGACGGCCCCGCCCGCGGGCGCAAGGCCGGTGAAGGTGAACGCCAAGGTCATGGGCATTTTTGCGAACGCCGGACCGACGTACATGGTGACGCCGAAGATCGGCTTGCGTGCGGATGTCGGCGTGGGCGTGCAGGTGTTCAGCGGACTCGGCATGGAGACGAACCCGTTCACGCTGAACGGGGGCGCCGCGTCAGGACCGCTCAGCTCGGTGCTCGTCCGCACGGCCCTGTCGGCTGATTACGCGGTGACACCCAATCTGGTCGTGACGTTCACGCCGATCGCGTTCTCGTATTCACCGGCGCCCGAGGGCTTCGATCCCGAGATCTCTTCGTTGACCACGGTGTCGGTTCTCGCCGGCATTTCTTATCAGCGCTAGACAGCTGTCGGGAGTCCGTACAGCCGCGCGACGCTGTGTTGCGGTAGAGCGACGGTTTGCCGCGTGCGAGCGGTTGCCGGGTGGCACGTTAGGTGAAACGGTCCGGGCCTCGGAGTACGTCCAAGAGGCTCGATATGGTTCGTCTGTGCATCGTGTTCGCCGCCCTGGTTGGGGCGGCACCCGCCATCGCGCAAGCGCCGGCACCATCCGCGCTGTCGTTCGAAGACGCGGTGAATGCGGCCGAGCGCGCCGCGGAATCGATCGCGGTCGCACGCGCCGAGGTCGACCGCGCGGAGGCGAGCGTCTCGTCCGCACGCGCCGGGTATTTGCCGACCGTCAACGGGACGGCCTCGTACCAGCGCACGCTCAAGACGCAGTTCGAGAACATCTCGTTTGGTCCACCGCCCGCACCGGGCGAGGAGGCACCAACGAACGCGCTGCCGTTTGGTCAGCCGAACAACTGGAACGTCGGCCTGCAGCTCAATGCGCCGCTGTTCGATGGGTTTCGCACGCGGGCCGGACTGCGCCAGGCGCGGTCGGGCGTGCGCGTGGCTCAGCTCGGCGTGCAGTCGACGAAGGCGCAGGTCGTGCTCCAGGTCGCGCAGGCGTATTTCGACGCGACACTCGCGCAGCGTCAGGTCGAGATCGCCGAGGTCACGCTGACGCAGGCCGAGCAGACGTTCAAGGACACCGAGCTCGGCTTCAAGAATGGCGCGACACCGGAGTTCGATCTCGTTCGCGCCGAGGTCGCACGCGACAACCAGCGCACGATGCTCGTGCAGTTTCAGGTGCAGCGCGATGTCTCGCTCGTGTACCTGCGCCGGTTGATCGGCATGCCGGTCGATCGCCCGCTCACGCTGACCACGAAGCTCGACACCGACGACGTCGAGACGGTGGTTGCCACCGCGCGCGTGGCGGCAGGTGTTCACGCCGCGACCCGCATCGCGATCGCGCAGGCCAAGGAAGGCGTCGCGCTGCGCGAGGCCGGTGTCGACGCGGCGAAGGCGGACCGGCTACCGATCGTCGCCGCGGTCAGCGACCTTGGCTTCGTGAACTACGAGAGCCAGCCGTTCAACGGCGAGTGGTTCACGAACTGGACGGTCGGCGTCGCACTCCAGATTCCGATCTTCGACGGGTTCCGCCGGCGCTCGCAGATCAAGGTCTCGCAGGCGCAGCTCGCGGGCGCGCGGGCCCAGCTCGCCGAGGCGAGCGAGGTCTCGCAGGTCGAGCTGGCGCAGGCAGCGGCGAACGTCGCGGCGAGCAAGAAGCAGCTCGAGGCAAGCGTCCGCACCGCGAAGCAAGCGCAGCGCGCGTACCAGATCGCGGAGTTGCGGTTCCAGCAAGGTGCATCGACGCACCTCGAGCTGGTCGACACGCGCGTGCAGCTCGAGCAGGCGCAACTCAATTCAGCGAAGTCAGCGCGTGACCTGCGGGTCGCGCGGCTGCGTCAGGAGCTGCTGCCCGGACTACCGATCGGGTCGGCGGCTGGTTTTTAGGAGGTCGTGATGCGTACGTCGTTTGTACTGGTTGTCGTCCTTGCCGCCGCCGGCGCCACTGCGTGCAAGAAGCCCGCGGAGAAGGCACCGGTGGCCGCCGAGGCGCCGCCGATCCAGCTCGCACCCGAAGATGTCGTCGCCACCAAGCGCGACACCCTGCAGACCGGCCCGCGCATCTCGGGC
>JBBQFU010000007.1:0-79746 GCA_038322185.1 Haliangiales bacterium | reverse complement strand
GGGCAACCTGATCGGCCTGTCCAAGATCCTGCGCGACATCACCGAGCAGAAGTCGTTCGAGAAGCAGCTCAAGGTCTCGCTCGAGGAGAAGGAGGTCCTGCTCCGCGAGATTCACCATCGCGTGAAGAACAACCTCCAGGTGATCTCGAGCCTGCTCAACTTGCAGGTCTCGACGGAGACCAGCCCACAGTCGCGGCGCAGCTTGCTCGAGAGCCAGAACCGGATCCAGTCGATGGCGCTTGTCCATCAGCTCCTCTACCAGTCGACCGACATCGGGCGCATTTGCGTCACCACCTACGTCCGGACCCTCAGCGATCGCTTGCTGCGCACCTACAATGTCGGACCAGACCGCATCGAGCTCATCGTCGATGGGCCTGCGGTGAGCCTCGGCATCGACCGCGTGATTCCGTGCGGCCTGATCGTGAACGAGCTCGTGGCGAACGCGATCGACCACGCATTCCCCGACCAGCGGCGCGGCCACATCTGGGTGACGCTCGAGTACGGTGACGACAACGAGCTCACGCTCACCGTTCGCGACGACGGCGTCGGCATTCCCGACGGCGTGTCGATCGAGAACGTGCAGACGTTCGGCCTGCAGATCGCGCGCACGCTGACTCGCCAGCTCGACGGCATGATCGCGATCGGGAGGGACGTCGGGACGACGGTCCAGGTGACGTTTCCGGTCTCGCCGAGAACCGTCGTCGACACGAGCGCGTCCATCTCCGTCCACTGACCCTGCGCGCCCAAGCCCGCAGCATTTACGAATATCTCCCCATGGTTGCCGTCGGCTGTACCCGCCATGTTCTCGCAGGGAGGTACTGCGATGAAGCGTGTGGCCGACGGCAATTGCCCAATCGTGATGCGCATGCGGCGGACGATCGATGACCTGACGGACCTGCGCGCGATCGAGCTGGGCGTCATGGCAATCCAGCGCCGTCCCACCGACCTGCGCGTGCTGGTCGAGCACGTGCTCGGCGGACTCCAACCTCGCGAGCGCGCCCGTGTCCACGTGGAGTGCGATGCGGCGCTCAGCGTGCTCGCCGACGCCGCGCGCGTGACCCGCGTGGTGTCTCGGTTGTTGCAGCTGCAGCTCACCACGGCGACGCCGAGCACCTCGGTGACCATCGTGCTGCGCCGCCACGGTGAGCGTGCCGTGATCGCGCTGCTGGCCACCGGCACGCATCAACCCCACCTATCCCAGGGTGAATGTCTCCGCATGTATGTTGCCCGCCACGCGATCGAGGCGCATGGAGGCAGCCTGACGGCGTACGAGCAGCCTGGCACCGGCACCTGGATCGAGGTCGCGCTCCCGCTCCCCACCAGTGACTGTCGCCGCCGTGCGCGCGCGTTTCGCGCGTCGGTCCTGATCGTGGATAGTCATTTGCGCCAGGGCGCGACCCTCGCTGGACTCATGCGCGATGACGGCTTCGATGCCGAGGCGGTGACCTCGGGTAAGGCGGCGCTAGAACGAGCTGTCGCGCACGTTCCGGATATCGTGATCATCGATCTTGGTGACACGCTGCCCGACATGCAGGTCGGCGAGCTGATTCGTCGCCTCGCGGCAATGCCGGTGGCCATCCCGACCGTTCTGATCGGCGCGGATGGCACGAGCGGCGCTCAGCTCACGCGTCCGATCGACTTGCCTGCCCTTTACGACGAGCTCGGGAGAGTGGCGTTCCGCCCCATTGCGGTCGCGGGCTAGCTTCGACGATATCTGTGAAATTTTCGGGTCGCGCAAAATTCCGACGCAAAGTCGGTTTACGTGGAATGAGCTGGCGTCCGAGCGCGGTCTTTGCGATCGGTCTTTCATGGTCATGGCGGTGAAGGTTGCGGTGGTGGACGACCACCCGTTGTTCCGGCAAGGCCTCTCGGCGGCGCTGGCGGGGGAGGACGGGTTCGAGGTGATCGGAGAGGCGAGCGACGCCAAGCAGGCGCTGGCCCTCGCTGAACAGCAGTCCATCGATGTCGCGATCGTGGACGTGTTGATGCCGTGCCTGTCGGGCATCAGCCTGGCGAGCGAGCTGTACGAGTGCCAGCCCACGTGCCGCGTGCTCGGTCTGTCGGTGATCGACGAGCCCGGCCTCATCGCAGACATGATCCGCGCCCGCGCGTGCGGATTCGCGCTCAAGACGCAGCCGGTGTCCGAGATCTTCGACGCGATCCGGCAGATCCTCGGCGGGCTCCGCTACCTGCCTCCGCAGGTCTCGGCGGATGCCGTCGACGAGAAGCTCGCCGGCACGGTCATGGACCCGCTGCAGCGGCTGACGCGCCGCGAGCGCGAGGTGTTCGAGCTGCTGATTCGCGGCAACTCCAACGACGAGATCGCGACGCAGCTCTATATCGCCCGCCGCACTGTGGAAACGCACCGTCAGCGCGTGATGAACAAGCTGTCGGCACATTCGATCGTGCAGATGCAACGAATTGCTGCGCGACATGGTGGACTCAGTTCGTGACCCATCGCGGTCTGGGCCTCGACATGGGAGCCACCGCGACGCTCGTGCAATCCGCGATGCAGCTCGCTGAGGCGCTGCCGCTCGGAACGATCGAGCGTGAGACCCGGCGGCACGCGATCGTGCAGATCCTCGAACGCGTCCCCTTGCCCGTCGGCGTGCTCACCACGGGCTCGACCCTCCCACAGATGACGAATGCCGCCTGGCGCCGCCACTTCGCGAAGCTGCCGGCCGCCTTGCTCGAACGGGTACGCACGATCGAGGAGACCGGCCTCGATCAGTCGGTCGAGCTCGATCCCGAGGCGGGACTGCGTCCGGCACACTACGCGGCCTACCTTCGTGTGCTGCGCGGGTGTCTAGGTGCCTCCACCGGGACCGTCGTCATCTGCAGCGACGTCACCGAGCAGGTGATCGCGCGCACGCTCAACATCGCTCCCGGTACGCTGGTATGGGGCGGCCCGTTGGGCGAGTCGATCGATTACCGCAACGACGCCTTCGACGCGTACGTCGGCGAGGAATGCGACTGGGATGCCTCGGTACATCGCAGCGACCGCGCGAGCTGTCGCAGCGCGCTCGAGCGCGCCACGCAGTACGGCGAAGAGACTCATCTGGAGGCCCGCCTTCGCCGGCGCAACGGCGACCATCGCTGGCACCGGCTGCAGTTCGTCCCCGTCGTCGACAAGGGGCGCTGGTACGGGACCGCGTTCGACATTCACGACGCGCATAGCCTCGCCCACGAACGCAGCGAGCTCGTCACCAATGCACGCGTCTCGCGCGAGGACGCCGAGAGCGCCAATCGTCTCAAGGACGAGTTCATCGCGGTCGTGTCACACGAGCTGCGGGCACCGGTGACCACGATGCTGCTGTGGGAGAAAGTGCTGCGCGATCAGCATGACCCCGCCGTGCGCGCACAGGCCCTCGATGCGATCCGGCAGAGCGCGCTCGCGCAGTCCCGTCTCGTCGGTGACCTGCTCGACGTCTCACGCGCGGCCAGTGGCAAGCTCCACGTCGACCTGCGGCCTCTCGTGCTCAGCGATGTGATCTCCGCGGCGCTGTCGGCTGCGCTTCCTGCCGCGCTCGGACGGCGCATCTCGCTGGCACAGACGGGTCCGCGTCCCCGCTGGATCGTCGGCGACATGGCACGCCTGCGCCAGGTGCTCGACAACCTGCTCGGCAACGCGATCAAGTTCACGGAGCCCGGTGGGTCGGTCACGATCTCGACGCTCACGCTCTCGCGTGACGTCGTGATCCACATCGAGGACACCGGCCGCGGCATTCCCGAAGACCTGCTCGAGCGGATCTTCGAGCCGTTTCATCAGACCGAGGATGTGCTCACGCGGCGCCACAGCGGGCTCGGGCTTGGACTCGCGATCTCGCGTCAGCTCGTGCAGCTGCATGGCGGTACCCTCACCGCGGCGAGTCCTGGTGTGGGCCGCGGTTCGACGCTCACGATCCGGCTCCCGCTGTCACACCGCCAGCGCACCCGCGAACCATCTCCGAACGTACCACCAACCTCACTCGTGGCCCGTCGCGTGCTCGTGATCGATGACGACACGCGGGTCCGCGATGCGCTGCTGCTACTGCTGCAACGTGCGGGTGCGGTCGTCGACACCGCGAGCTCGGCCGCACAAGGACGCGAGCGGTTGGAGGCGGCGTCTCCGGAGCTGATGATCTGTGACATCGCGATGCCCGGCGAGGATGGCTACTCGTTCATCCGCACGCTCCGTGCGTCGGGCTGCAAGATTCCAGCGATCGCGCTGACCGCGCATGCGATGGAAGTGGATGCGACGCGAGCACTCGCCGCGGGATTCGACGTTCACCTCGCCAAACCGGTTCACTTCGAGCGACTCGTGAAGACGATCCGCTCACTGATTTCGACGACGCGATCGTGATCGAATTACTCGAATAACTTTTACGTAGATCTCCGCATGGCGATCTCGATCCGAAAACCTGTAGTCGATGTGCATGCGACGGTGGATAACGAGCGCAAGGGGTGGTGGAGAGATGGTGCACGCAGACACAACGGTGATCCGGGCGTCGTTCCCGGGTCGATTCGCAAAGGGGACCGACGAGATTCCAACGAATCTCATGCGTCCGAATGAGACGCTCGTCGAGGATGAGGTCTCGCAGATCGTTCACGACTTGAAGAATCCGCTGTCGGCGATCGCGCTCGAGGCGACGCTGCTCGATGGGCTCCTCGAGACCGGTGACAACACGCGGGGGCTGCGCTCGGTCGCACGGATCCAGGACAACGTGCTGTTTCTCGATCGCATCGTGCAGGACCTGCTCGACGTCTGCGCGTTCGCGGCGGGCCAGTTCCGGCTGATCGCGTCGCCCGTCGATCTCGGCTCGCTCGTCGAGCAGGTGATCGAGCGCGTCGCTGGCGCAGCTATCGATCGCGTGTTCGTGACGATGAACGGACCGCTGCTCGCCGACGCCGACGAGGTTCGCATCCAGCGCGTGATCGCGAACCTGCTCGACAATGCACTTCGCTACTCACCGGACTCGAGCCGCGTCGTGGTCGCCCTCGACGGCAACGACACGCGCGTTCGCGTGCGCATCACCGACGCCGGTCCGGGGATCCCGGCGCGGGACCTGCCGCACCTGTTTCAGCGCTACTACCGCGGAAGCAGCGCGCGCATGACCATGGGGTCCGGACTCGGTCTCTACACGTGCCGGCGAATCGTCGAGGCGCATGGTGGGTCGATCGGAGCGGAGAGCGCGTGTCCCGGCGGCTCGCGCTTCTACTTCGATCTGCCGATCTAACCCCAGAGTTCGAACTCTGGGGTTAGGCGGTTGCGGCCGGGTGATGGACGAGCGCTCCGCGCACTCCATCGAACCTCGCCGTGTCCTGGGTCGCCAGCGCACGCCATTTTTGCGCAAACCCACGCATAGCCGCGCGTCGACGATCTCCGCATCCTTGTCTTTGTTGTCCAACAGGGAGGAATGCATGCGACGTCACGATCCTCGCGAGCGACCCGACCGCCAGGTGGAGTTCCTCGTCGCGCCAGCGCCCGATGAGACCGAGGACGAGCCTGCGGAGTTTGCCGTCGGCACACACGAAATGGAGAAGGTCGACCGCATCGACGACGACGAGCTCGTCGAGATCGTCCACGACCTGAAAAATCCGCTCTCGACGATCGGCCTCGAGATGAGTCTACTCGACGACAAGCTCACGTACCTCGCGTCGCCGGATGTGCGCGCCACGATGTTGCGAATCAGGCGCAACCTCGCGTTCCTCGATCGCCTGGTGCACGGCATTCTCGACACCGACGCGCTCGAGGGCGGCTCGTTCTCGCTCCGGCGGCGGCCGGTCGAGCTCTGCGCGCTCCTGCTTCAGGTCGTCGAGCGATCGGTGTCCTCGCGCGATCGGACCCGGATCTATCTGGAAGCGCCGAGCCGCCTCACGGTGTCGGTCGACGGTGTCCGCATCGAGCGGGTGGTCGCGAACCTCGTCCAGAACGCTCTCAAGTACTCGCACGAGGGTTCCGGCGTGGTCGTGCGGCTCGAACGCACGCCCACGAACGTGCGCGTCACCGTGATCGATAGCGGTCCCGGTATCTCGCGCGAGGAGACCGGGCGGATCTTCGAACGCTATCAGCGGGGAGCGCACGGACACCGGCACGACGGCTGCGGGCTCGGGCTCTACATCGCACGGCGCATTGTCGAGGCGCACGGCGGAACGATCGGCGTGGAGAGTCTCCCGAACATCGGCTCGCGCTTCTACTTCGAGCTCCCCCTCGTATGACGCCCGTCCCTCCTCGCCTGCCGGCGCCCGAGCGGCGGGGTGAGCTGATCGCGTCGAGCTATCTGATCGGCGACATCCTCGGCGTCGGTGGCATGGGCGTCGTGTACTCGGCGGTGCAGCGCTCACTTGATCGTCTGGTCGCGGTGAAGGTTCCACGCCCCGAGCTGATCGACGATCTGGAGGTGCGCGGCCGGTTGCGCAGCGAAGCGTTCGCGGGCGCAGCGGTCAACCACCCGAACGTGGTCCACGTGCTCGACTTCGGAACCGACGGCGGCGTGCCGTTCGTGGTCATGGAGTACGTCGCGGGCCCGCGGCTGAGTCAGCTGCTGTTCGAATACGGGCCGATGCCCGTCTCGACCGCCGTGTCTCTCGCGCGACAGGTCCTTGCCGGTCTCGAGGACGCGCACGCGAACGGCATCGTGCATGCGGACGTCAAGTGCGACAACGTGCTGGTCGAGACCCAGCGCGAGGGCTCGATGCTTCCACGGCTGATCGATTTCGGGATCGCCCGATTCATCGATGTGCCGGTCCCGGAGCCCGGCGAGCCGATGGTCACGGGCACCGCCGAATATCTGCCGCCGGAGGTGATCCTCGGCGCCCCCCCGACGTTTGCCGCGGATGTCTATGCCGTGGGCGTGATGCTGTACGAGCTCGTCACCGGCGCCACGCCGTTCTCGGGCGGGACCAGCACGCAGGTGATGACGCGACGGCTGGAGGACGATGCCATCCCGATGACGCTACGGTGCCCGGAGCGTGACATTCCACGGGCGTTCGACTCCATCGTGATGCGTGCGCTCGCGCGAGAGCCTGGCGACCGCTTCGTGGATGCCTGCGCGCTCGGCACCGCACTCGATGACATCACGCACGCCTTGCCGCCGGTGCCGAGCTCGCGCTCACGGTCCGAGACGACGCCGATCTTCTCGACGGAAGCACCGACGGCGGCGATGAGTGCGCGCACCACGCCGCTGAAACCAAGGGCCAGGCCGTGTCCGACCGGGGCTGAAAACGCGATCGTGGTCGCGTGTCTCGATCGCGCGCGCGAGCTCGTCGATCGCCACATGCTCGCTGCAGCGATCACCGAGCTCGAGACCGGCATCGTGCGCCTGACACTGCTTCCGGAATCGACGCAGGTGTGGCGGCTCCAGCTCACGCTCGCGGCGCTCTATGACGGAATCGGGGAGCGCGCGCGAGCCAGGGGGCTTGTCGGGGAGGCACGCGAAGGCGCCGCGCGGTCACGATCGGAGACGGGCTGCGAGCGTGCCGATCGACTCGCGACCCGGCTCGGGCGTCGCAAGTCGCGCTCACGCCCGCCTGCGTGGTGACGAGCTATTCGTCGTCGTCGAAGTCGATCAGAATGCCGTCATCGGTCGTCGCACGTGCGGGCGGCGTATGCACCGGCAGTGGCGGTGGCGTGGTGGCGGCCCTGCGAGCGGCCACGGGAATCGGCGGCGGCATCGTGCCTTGCTTCTGCGGGCGCTGGATGATGTTGGCGCCGGTCGTGCGCGTGCGAGGCTGCGGCGCCACCGGCGTCTGACCCGTCTCGCGTTGAAGCGGCAAACCCGGTAGGGGCCGGTGTCCGCCGGTCTGCCTGCGCACCCGGCGCTGTTCCTGCACCTGCGGATCGAGATCGACGTCGAGTGCCGCGAGCGCGTCCTCGAGGTCCTCGGTCGGCGGCTCGGGCGATGCCTGTGGATGCGATGGCTCGTCGAACGACTGCAGTGCGCGGCCGATCGGATCATCCTCGTCGGCAACCGGCTGCGGCATCCGCGAAGCCGAGCGCGGACGCGCCGGCTGCTCGAACGCTTGCGCATGCGAGGACGGGCCTCGCGATGCAGGAACCGGCGTGTTCTGCGTGAAGCCGTGCGGCTCGTCGAAGTCCTCGCCAGCCGGGGCCACGTGCGGAGCAAAGCCGAGGTTCGCCATCTGGGGAAACGGCTCGGCAAACGTGTAGCTCTCGCTCGGCGGATCGTGGAAGTCCGCCGCCGGCTCCGGCACGTAGCTGTCCGCGCGCGAGCCTGACCGCGAGCGGGGCCGCGGGTTCGCCGTCGGGAAGTTCCGACGCTCTTCCTCGTCGTCGGGTTCGTCGTCGAGATCGAGCCGCGCCGCAAAGTCTTCCTGCGACGGCCGCAGCGGCTCCATGTAGCCGGGGACCTCGTCGGGAAACACGGGTGCAGCGGCCTCGGCTGGGTCCGCGTAGTGCGGCAGCTCGGCCTCGGGCTCCGCGTATTGCGGCTCCGCGTATTGCGGCTCTGCATACGCAGGCTCCTCATACGCAGGCTCCTCTTCCCGATCGGCGTGCAACAGGTCCGCGTCGCCTGCGTCTGCCTCGGCGAGCACATCGAGGTCGGAGACTTCCTCGCCGCCTTCGACCGGCTCTTCGCTGTAGCTGTCTGGATATGCGGCCGGTTGGATCGCGTACGGATCGGCCGGCGCTTGCTCGGACGCCAGCTCGCGGAACTCGGCATCCGCTTCGGCTTCGGCCTCGGCGAGCTCGCGATCGAGGCGCGCGGATAGATCGTCAGGCGCGTGCGGAAAGCCGATCGGTAGCGCACCGATGTGCGTGCTTTCGCCGTGATCGTCGTCGCCGACTTCTTCGAGGTCGCTCTCGTCGAGCTTCATCGCCGGCGACGAGCCCTCGAGCGCGCGACGTAGCATGCCCTCGTCGGCAGCATCGTCGATCAGCATGCCGCGCAGATCTTCGCCGGGCTGTGTGCGCAGCTGGTCTTCCGAGATGGAGGCGAATCCCTGCGGTGCGATCTCGATGGCCGGCTCGATCGGAATCTCGAGCGCGTCCTCCGGATCGCTCGAGCTCGCGGGGCCCCTCGGCAAGAACGCGTTGTCGTAGTCCTCACCAGCCGGCACGCGCGTCTTGTCGTCAACGGCATACTCGGCGACGGCGTCCTCGTCGGCAGCAGGATCGATCGGCGCGGCCGTGATCGTCTCGATCGCAGCGTCGACCGGGGCGACCGGCTCCGGATCCGCGGGTGGCGATGGCTCGACCGCGGGCGGCGGCTCCACCGCGAGCAGCGGCGGCGGCGCTTCGATCGCAACCGGCGCAGCGAGCACCGCGACCGGCGCGCTCGTCTTGATGCTGCGGTCGCGTTTCACGATCGCCTTGCCGCCCAGCTGGCGCGCGAGCTCCGCACTCGCGGCCTCGATACTGATCTCGAGCGGCGCGGCCGAGGACTCGCCGAGCGCCGCGAGCTCGCGGTCGAGATCGGTGCCGGCGAGTGCGCGAGCTCGCACGAGGGCGCGCTCGACATCGACTTGCGAATCCAGCCCAGGCGTCTCGACGGACAACAGCCCCGCGAGGTCGTTCGCCTTCGCGAGCAGATCCGCTGCGCGAGGACGCTTCGGCTTCGGCGCCTCGGGCGCGAGCGCCGCGACGGAGCGACGCCCGGACGCACCGTCGGCGGCAGCGGTCGGAATCGGGCCACTGCCCTGCCGCGGCGACGTGAGCAGCGGCGCGGACTCGCGCGCGACGACGAGTGGTGCGGGCTCGGGCTTGGGAACGGCGATCGGCGCCGAGGCGGGTGCCACGAGCACCTGCTCGGCGACCGGGGCCGACGCGAACTCGCGCATCGCCTCGCGGACGATGCCGCTGGTGTCGGCGCGCGGCTGGCTATCGACTTCGCTGCGGCGCGAAGCCTCGACGTCGTCAGGAACCGGAATCGCGACCTCGGGCAGGCCGAGCGCGCGCCGGCGCTCGATCATGCGGATGATGACCTCGCGGCCTTCGCGCGACACGCGCATGAGCTCGATCGCCATGCCGAACGCTGCCTTCGGCCTCGCGGGATCCGGCGGCCGCACGTGCTTCACGCGGCCGAGCCCGACGAGCACAGGTGTGTCGTTGGACAGGCGCAGCTCGAACTTCACCTCGGTGCCGATCGGCTGGATCGACTTCGTCGGCAAGAACAGGCCTGACTTGCCCACGTTCGACGCGAACTTCAACACCATCGTGTCGAGGTCGTCGTAGCGGAGCTTGATGCGCAGCACGACCGGTCCCGCCGGCCGTGCCCCACTTTGGTCGTCAGACGCCATCTAGAAGGTACGAGGTGAATTATCCCGCCCCGCGAGCCATCGCGTCAAACGGAGGAATTCTGAATACCTGGCTTTCGGCCCCCGAGTGTCCGAATTCGGGATCGCGGATCCCCGAAGCGAACGCCTGGCCCCCGAGCCATCACATGATCTCGCGAGGTTGAGCTGGCACGTACGGTGCTGACTGGCTTTGGCGATGGGCTCGCTCTGGCTGGATATTCGGTACGCGCTGCGGATCATGGGCAAGGCGCCGGGGCTCACCGCGGTCCTCGCGATCACCCTCGCGCTCGGCATCGGTGCCAGCACCACGATCTTTTCGGTCGTGAATTCGGTGGTGCTGCGTCCACTGCCGTACGCCCAGCCGGATCGTCTGGTGCGCGTGTACACCGAGTTCAAGGGCGGCCTCGGCCTCGACCGGTTCTGGGTGTCCGCGCCTGAATACGACGATCTGCAGAAGGGGTGCCGTACCCACTGCGAGTCGGTTGCCGCGTGGGCGCGCGGAACCGCGTCGCTCTCGGGTGGCGATCGTCCGGTCCGCATCGAGGCCGCATACGCAACTCACTCGCTGCTGCCGCTGCTCGGCGTGAAGCCCCTGCTCGGCCGCTGGTTCGATGCGAACGAGGACCGCCCCGGCGATCCGACCGTGATCGTCCTCGGCTACGACGTGTGGAAGCGCGCGTTCGGTGGCGACAAGCGCATCGTGGGCCGCACGATTCAATCCGACGCCACTCCGGTCACCGTGATCGGTGTGATGCCGCCCGGGTTCGACTTCCTCGATCGCGAGGAGGCATGGCTGCCGCTCAATGTCGACTACGCCAAGGCGAACCGAGGCGGTCACTACCTCAATGTCGTCGCGCGCCTGACGCCCAATGCCTCGATCGCATCGCTGCGGGCCGAGCTCGACGCGCTGCAGGCGCAGTGGTCGAAGGCCGCCCCTCACCCGCTCGGTACGCCGACGCACCCGATGATCGCGCTGCCGTTCCAGGCCGACCTCGTCGGCGGGCTGGCCACGACGCTGTGGCTGCTGCAAGGCGCGGTGTTGCTCGTGCTCCTGATCTCGATCGTCAATGTTGCCAATCTGCTACTCGCGCGCTCCGAGACCCGCACCCGTGAAGTCGCGGTTCGCCATGCGCTCGGCGCGAGCCGCAGCCGGCTGCTGCGCCAGTTCCTCACCGAGAGCATGCTGCTCGCGATCCTCGGCGGTGCGCTCGGCGTGCTGGTCGCGGTCTGGGCGCTCGACGGTGTCGCCGCGCTGATCCCGAAGTCGGCGCCGCGTGCGAACGAGATCAGCCTCGATGTCAGCGCGGTCGTGTTCGCCGTCGCCTGCGCGATGGGGGCGGCGCTGCTGTTCGGCATGGCCCCGATCCTCCACGCGCGCCGCACCAATCTGCACGGTGCGCTCAAGGACGGCAGCAATCGTATGACGAGCTCGAAGGCACGGCTGCGCGTGCGGCGAGCGCTCGTGATCGGCGAGATCGCGCTCGCGGTCGTGCTCGTCATCGGCTGCACCGTGATGGTGCGCAGCTTCATCAAGCTCCAGAGCGTCGAGCTCGGAATGAAGCCCGACCACTTGCTGACGTTCGAGCTCGAGCTACCGACGAAGACCTATCCCGGCACGACCGGCGCGCAGTTCTGGGACCGGCTACAGCAGCGCCTGCGCGCGCTTCCCGGGGTTCGCGCGGCGACCCTCGTCGACGGCATGCCGCCGGCGCGACCGATCAACGCAACGATCTCGAGTTCCCCGACAAGCCGCACGGACCGTTCATCCCTGGCTTCACGATCGCGTGGAACGTCGACTACTGGAACGTGATCGGCGACGACGGCTCGAGACGCTCGGGGCCAAGCTCGTCCGCGGCCGCACGATCCTCACGAGCGACACCGCGACGTCGCCGTCGGTCGTGCTGGTGAACGAAGCGTTCGTGAAGCGGTTCTTCCCCAAGGAGGATCCGCTCGGCAAGCGCGTGATGGTGAATGGCAACGACCAGAAGACGGATGCGATCCAGACCATCGTTGGCGTCGTCGCCGACATCAAGCAGGCCGGCATCGATAAGCCCGCGGGCACCGAGGTGTTCATCCCGTGGCGGCAGTACGAGCAGCTCGGCTCGCGGGCGGAGGCGTCGTCGCCCGGCTCACTGTACGCGGTCGTGCGCACCGTCGGACCGCCGGTGAACATGACCGCATCGATTCACCATGTCGTCGCCGAGCTCGATCCGTCGCTGCCAGTGTCACAGCTGCGCACGATGGATGACGTGATGTGGGAGGCGGTCGCGCGCCCGCGCTTCCTCACGTTCCTGCTCGCGGCGTTTGCGGGCATCGCGCTGCTGCTCGCGGCCGTCGGCATCTATGGCGTGATGGCTCACACCGTCGCGCAGCGTACTCACGAGATCGGACTGCGCGTGGCGCTCGGCGCTCAGCCAAAGCAGGTCCGCGCGATGGTGCTGCGCCAGGCCGCGACGCTCGTCGCTGCGGGTGTAGCGATCGGCCTGGGTGTCGCGATCGGTCTGCAGCAGGCGCTCGATACGTCGCTGCGCACCGTGTTCTACGGTGAGCGACTGTCTCAGCCCGTGCTGCTCGTCGCAGTGGCGGCCACCGTCACGGTGACGGCGCTGTTTGCAACCTGGATCCCGGCGAGGCGCGCGACGAAGGTCGAGCCCACCGTGGCCCTGCGGAGCGAGTGATGGGAGCGCTACTCCTCGACCTTCGCTACTCCCTTCGCATGATGGCGAAGACGCCGGGGTTGACCGCGATCCTCGCGACCACCCTCGCGCTTGGCATTGGCGCGAGCACCACGATCTTCTCGGTCGTGAGCTCGGTCGTGCTCGAGGACCTGCCCTACGAGCAGCCCGACCGCATCGTGCGCCTGTACACCGAGTTCCATGGTGGCGACCAGGTGCAGCGAAACTTCCCGTTCTCGGTCGTCGAGATGGGCGAGATCCAGGAAGCGTGTCGCTCGTGCGATCTCGTCGCGGGCTACTTCCCTGGCTCCGCGCCGCTCTCGGGCGGCGATCGTCCGGTGCGAATCTCCGTTGGCTACGGGACGCATCAGCTGCTGCCGCTGCTCGGCGTGGCGCCGCTCATGGGGCGCTGGTTCGATGCGAGCGAGGACTCGGCGCAGAAGTGGATGCCCGGTGCGCAGATCGTCGGCGACCCGAGCGTCGTCGTCATCAACTACGAGATCTGGAAGGGCTTGTTCGGCGGCGATCCCCAGATCATCGGACGCAGGGTCGAGCTCGACGCGATTCCTGTGACGATCGTCGGCGTGATGCCGAAGGGCTTCAAGTTCGCCGACATGGAGGCGTGGGTGCCCGCGCGTCTCGACTTCAACATGCCCGAGCGCAGCGGCCACAACGGCGGAGTCGTCGCGCGCCTCGCGCCCGGCGCGACGGTGGAGTCGCTGAACCAGGAGCTGACTGCACTCGTCACGCAGTGGGGCACGCGCGACGCCCCGACGTTCCACACGATCTCCCCTCGTCACCCGATCGTCGCCGTCGGCTATCAGCGCGATCTGATCGGTTCGATCTCGACGATGCTGTGGATGCTGCAGGCAGCCGTGCTGTTCGTGCTGTTGATCTCGATCGTCAACGTCGCGAACTTGCTGCTCGCAAAGTCCGAGTCCCGCAACCGCGAGATCGCGGTCCGCCACGCGCTCGGTGCGAGCCGGCGGCGCCTGCTCCGCCAGTTCGTGACCGAGAGCCTGCTGCTCGGCGTGCTCGGGGCGGGTCTCGGCCTGCTCGTGACCGTATGGGCCCTCGACGGTGTGACCGCGCTGATCCCGAGCTCGGCACCCCGCGCGACCGAGATTTCGCTCGACGGCACCGCCGTGCTGTTCGCGATCGGCTGCGCAATGTTCGCGTCGCTGCTGTTCGGGCTCGCTCCGATCGTTCACGCCAAGAAGACCGACCTGCACGGCGCGCTCAAGGACGGCAGCGGTCGCATGACCGGATCGCGTGCCCGGCTCCGCGCGCGGCGCGTGCTCGTGATCATCGAGATCGCGCTGGCGATGGTGCTCGTGATCGGCTGCACCGTGATGGTGCGCACGTTCATGCGGCTCCAGCGCGTCGAGGTCGGGTTCAAGCCGGACAACCTGCTCACGTTCGGCATCAACCTGCCGCTGCGCACCTACGAGCATCCGACGGCCTCGAATCTGTTCTGGGATCGCCTCGAGGCTAACCTGCGCGCGATGCCTGGCGTCGAGAGTGCTGCGCTCGTCGCTGGGTTCTCGGTCGACCGCGGCCGGAACATCGAGACGATCCGCATCGTGGGCCAGCCGGAGCCTTCGGCCGCCGACGAGATGAAGTGGACCGTCGATTACGTCAACATCGTCGGCGCGAATGCGCTGACCACTCTCGGCACGCGGTTCATCAAAGGCCGCGACTTCTCCGACAGTGACAGCGGAACTTCACCGCGCGTCATCATCGTCAACCAAGCGTTCGTCGCGAAGTTCTTCCCGAACGAAGATCCGCTCGGTCACGAGGTGGTGACCTACGCCGATCCGGACGTCAGCAAGCGCAAGGCCGCCCGCATCGTGGGCGTGATCGCGGACATGAAGAACGCCGGCCTCGACAAGCCTGCGGGCAGCGAGCTCTTCATGCCCCGCGCACAGTTCGTCACGCTGCGCGACCCGCCGTTCGCGACCCTCGTCCAGCATGCGATCATTCGCTCCGGCGACGCGCCAGAGCAGCTGGTGCCCGCGGCCTCGCGCGTGGTCGCCGAGCTCGATCCAAGCATCCCGCTCTACGAGGTCCGCACGATGAACGATCTGATGTGGGAAGCGGTTGCGCGCCCGCGCTTCCTCGCATTCTTGCTGACCGCGTTTGCCGCGCTCGCGCTCCTGCTCGCGGCCGTCGGCATCTACGGCGTGATGGCGCACACCGTCGCGCAGCGCACCCACGAGATCGGCCTGCGCGTCGCGCTCGGCGCTCAGCCGTCGCACGTGCGCGCGATGGTGTTGCGACAAGCCGCATCGCTCGTGCTGCTCGGTGTCGCGCTCGGCCTCGGCGTCGTGATCCTGCTGCAGATCGCGCTCGGCGACGCTTTGAAGAGCCTGTTCTTCGGCGAGCAGCTGAGCCAGCCGATCCTCCTCGTCGCCGTTGCCCTCGTGGTGGCAGCGACCGCACTGCTCGCGACCTGGCTACCAGCACGGCGCGCGACCAAGGTCGAACCAACCGTTGCCCTGAGGAGCGAGTGATGGACATCCCGCGCACCAAGCAAGGCGAAGGCATGGACATCGCCCGCACGGGCCAAGCCGCGCACACGCCGCATCGTGCTGCTCGTCGCTGCGGTCGCCGTGGCGGGCGCGGTGACCGGCGCCATTCACTTCATCGCCAATCGCGCCCCCACCGTCGCGCGTGGCGAGCTGTGGATCGGCGTCGTGCAACGCGGCCCGCTCACACTCGAGGTACGCGGCACGGGCACCCTGGTGCCCACCGACTTCCGCTGGGCGTCGGCGCCGGTTGCTGCCCGCATCGAGAAGGTGCTCGTCCAGCCGGGCGTGCAGGTCACCGCCGATACCGTACTCGTCGAGCTATCGAATCCCGACGCCGAGCTCGCCGCGCTCGAAGCAGATCGCGATGTCGCGCAGGCCGAGGCGGCGCTCGCACAGCTGGCTGCGCAGCTCGATGGCACGCGCCTCGCCCAGGAGTCGGCGGTCGCCGGCCTCGACGCGGATGTCGCGATGGCGAAGCGGCGCTCGTCGATGGATGACGAGATGGCGAAGAAGGGTGTGATCCCGACGATCGAGAGCGCGGAGTCGACCGACCGCGCAGCGCAGCTCACCGCGCGACGTGACTTCGAGTCCAAGCGTCTCGCCGCGCTCCGACGGGGCAACTCGGCGCAGCTCGAGGCGCAGCACGGGCAGGTCGAGCGGCTACGTGCGCTCGCCGATTACCGCCGCAAGCAGCTCGAAGCGTTGCACGTGCGCGCTGGTCAGGTCGGCACGGTGCAGCAGATCTCCGTCGAGGCGGGGCAGTCGGTTGCCGCGGGTGCGCCGCTCGCGCGTGTCGTGGTTCCTGACCGTCTGCAGGCGCGGCTGCGCATCCCCGAGGCGTCGATGGAGGATGTCTCGCCTGGCCTGCGCGCGTCGATCGACACGCGTAACGGCATCGTCACCGGCGAGGTAGTGCGCATCGATCCGGCTGCGCTGAACGGCAGCGTAATCGTCGACGTCAAGCTCACCAATGCGCTCCCCAAGGGCGTGCGCGTCGACCAGAACATCGACGGCGTGATCGAGCTCGCGCGCACCAGCAGCGTGCTGCACGTCGCGCGGCCCACGATCGGAGAAGCCCACGCCTCCGCGAACGTGTTCAAGCTCGTCGGTGGCGAGGCACGGCGCGTGACGATCAAGTTCGGACGCGCCGCCGTGAAGGACATCGAGGTCGCGAGCGGTCTCGTCGAGGGCGATCAGATCGTGTTGTCAGACATGTCGCGCTGGGACGGTCATGACCGCCTGCGCATCGAGTGAGGGAACCCATGGAAGCTGCCAAGAAATCAGACACTGTCCCGGTCACCGACGCTGCGCACTCGCTGCTCGAGCTGCGCAAGATCGGCAAGACGTTCCACACCGACGATGTCGAGACGCACGCGCTGTCGAGCGTGGAGCTCGCAATCACCAAGGGCGAGTTCGTCTCGATCAGCGGTCCGTCGGGTAGCGGCAAGTCGTCGCTGCTCGCGATCCTCGGCCTCCTCGACATCCCGAGCTCGGGCGAGTACCGCATCGACGGGCAGGACACCGCCAAGCTCGATCAGGTCAAGCGCGCGGCGCTTCGCAACCGGAGCATCGGGTTCATCTTTCAGGCGTTCAACCTGATCGGTGACCTGACCGTCGCCGAGAACGTCGAGCTGCCGCTCACCTATCGCGGGATGCCGGCTCCAGAGCGCAAGAAGCGGGTCAGCGACGCCCTCGAGTCGGTGCGGATGTCGCATCGCGCGCGTCACTTGCCGGCGCAGCTCTCGGGCGGTCAGCAGCAACGCGTCGCCGTTGCGCGTGCCGTCGCAGGAGATCCTCTGATCCTGCTGGCCGACGAGCCCACGGGAAACCTGGACTCCAAGAACGGTGATGCCGTGATGGAGCTGTTGTGCCAGCTTCATGCTGGCCGGGCGACCATCTGCATGGTCACGCACAACCCCGACTACGCCAACAAAGCCACGCGTGTTGTCCATTTGTTCGACGGAAGGGTGGTCGAAGACCGTCGTGGCTGAGTCCGCGCCGCGTCTGCTCGTCGCTGACGACCAGTCGGATGTCCTCGAGGCGGTTCGCATGCTCGCGCGTGCGAGCGGCTTCGAGGTGCGTACGGCGACGTCGCCTGCCGCCGTGCTCGCGCTCGCGGAGAGCGAGGACTTCGATGTCCTGCTGATCGATCTCAACTACGCGCGCGACACGACGTCCGGCATCGAGGGCATGGACTTGCTCGCTCGCCTGCGCACGCTCGACTCGACGCTGCCCGTCGTGGTGATGACCGCGTGGGGGAGTATCGAGGGTGCCGTCGAGGCGATGCGGCGTGGCGCGCGCGACTATCTGCAGAAGCCGTGGGACAACTCGCGCCTGGTCGCCACGCTGCGCGCCCAGCTCGAGCTGCGCACGGCGCTGCGTGCGGCGAACCGCCTCGATGCCGAGGCCTCGCGCAGCCGCGAGCACGAGCTGCCGGCGATCGTGGCGAAGTCTCGTCCGATGCAGAACGTGGTCTCGCTCGTCGAGCGTGTCGCTGCCGCCAACGCGAGCATCCTGATCACCGGCGAGCACGGCTCCGGCAAGGAGGTGATCGCGCGGCTGATTCACGCCGGCTCCGATCGCCGCAGCAAGGCCTTCGTCGCGGTCAACGCGGGCGGGCTCTCCGACGGCGTGCTCGAGAGCGAGCTGTTCGGTCACGTGCGCGGCGCGTTCACCGACGCCAAGCACGATCGCGTCGGCTGCTTCGAGCTCGCCGATGGCGGCACGCTGTTTCTCGACGAGATCTCGAACATGCCGCTCGCCCAGCAGGCGCGCCTGCTCCGCGTGCTGCAGACCGGCGAGTTCCATCCGGTCGGCAGCTCGCGCTCCAAGCGCGTCGATGTCCGTGTGCTCGCCGCGACCAACGCCGACATCGCGAAGGCCGGGGCCGACGGCACCTTCCGCGAGGATCTGCTCTACCGCCTCAACACCGTCGAGATCCGGCTGCCGCCGCTGCGCGAGCGTCGCGAGGACATCCCCGATCTCGCCGGCTACTTTCTCGCCCGAGCGCCCGGCCGTGGCGCCTCGCCCCGCCGGTTCACGGCTGCCGCCATGGAGGCGCTGCTCGCGCACTCGTGGCCCGGCAACGTGCGCGAGCTCGAGCATGTCGTCGAGCGCGCGATGCTGCTCGCCGCGGGCGACGAGATCGATGTCGATGTCCTCATGCTCCGCACCCGCACCGACGGGGGTGCGCCCAAGCTCGAGGAGATGACCCTCGAGCAGGTCGAGCGCTACCTGATCGAGCGAGCCCTCGCCGCGCAAGGCGGCAATGTGAGCGAGGCGGCCCGCGTGCTGGGCCTGTCACGCAGCGCGCTCTACCGCCGCCTGTCGTCGCTCGGCGTCCGCGGGAGCTAAGCTCGCCCCATGCGAGCCTGGCGACACGAGGATGGAGTCCTCGCCCTGGTCCTCGCCGCGGTCGCGATTCCGACCGTGATCGCGCTACCTCTTCTCTGGTTTCACGACTACGAGCTCAAGACCAAGCTGACGCTGACCCTCGCGATCGTCCTCGGTAGCGGTGGCCTCGCACTCGCCGCGCGCAGCCGCGTGATGCGCCCGCTGCAGACGCTCGCCAACCTGACCGCGTCGCTGCGCGAGAAGGACTACGCCGTGCGTGGCCGGTCCCAGCGTTCCGACGATGCGCTCGGTCTCGCGATGGCCGAGCTGTCCGCGCTCGCCGAGCAGCTGCGCGCCGAACGCTGGCAGGACGAGGAAGCGGCCTCGGGTCTCGCGCGTGTCGTCGAGAGTCTCGATGCCGCCGTGATCGCCGTCGACGGTGCCGGCATCATCCGCCTCGCGAACCGCACCGCCGATCGCCTCGTCGGAAAACCGATCACGAACCTGCCGCTCGTCGACACTGGCCTCGGTGAGCTGCTCGCGACCGATGCGCCGCGCACCCTCGAGCTCGCCCTGCCCGGCGGCCGTGGCACGTGGGAAGTCCGACCCTCCGATGTCCGCCTCTCCGGCATGCCGCATCGCCTGATCGTGATGACCGACGTGCAGCACGCACTGCGCGCCGAGGAGCGCCAGGCCTGGCAGCGCCTGGTCCGCGTGCTCGGTCACGAGATCAACAACTCGCTCGGCCCGATCTCGTCGATCGCCGAGACCCTGCGCACCGGCCTCACCCGCTCCCCTCGCGCCACCGATTACGATGCCGATCTCACGCGCGGCCTCGAGGTGATCGAGCGCCGTGCCGCCGCCCTCGCCCGCTTCATGCAGTCCTACGCTCGCCTCGTGCGCCTCCCACCACCGCGCCCGGGCCGGGTCGACATCGCCGCCTGGATCTCGCGCAACGTCGCGCTCGAGACCCGCACCAAGGTCGCGATCACCGCTGGCCCCGCGCTCACCATCGGCGGCGATGCCGACCAGCTCGACCAGCTGTTGATCAACCTCATCGCCAACGCCGTCGAGGCGAGCGCCGAGACCAAGGGCACCGTCCGCATCACATGGTCGCTCGCGGGCTCGACCGTCGTCATCGCCGTCGAGGATGAAGGTCACGGCGTGGCTGACACGGCCAACCTCTTCACGCCCTTCTTCACCACCAAGCCCACCGGCTCGGGCATCGGCCTCGTCCTCGCACGCCAGATCGCCGAGGCCCACGGCGGCAGCCTCGTCGTGCGCAATCGCAAGGCGGGCCCCGGGGCCGAGGCCGTGATCACGCTACCAACCCGCGCCGCGCTCGCGGCCGCTTGAAGATGCGCAAGATCCACGCGCGCAAGTCCTACCGCGACGTAGCGGCGCGCCGTGGAACGCGGGGTCAGGCACCTTCACTTAAACTACGCGGTTCAGAAACTGAACGTGGAAGTTTAAGTGAAGGGGTCTGACCCTGACCCTTTTCATGCGCGAGCGCCGCGCTGGTGCGCACCGCAAGCGTCGAGCGTGGTGGGGCTTCTCAGGCAGCGTGTAACTTATGCAGTCGGACCAACCACGGCACATACCTTGCCCCCGCCACATGTCGAGCACACATGGATCATCGGCACGCGCATGAGAAGTCCCCACCAGCGAGATGCCGCGCGTGCGCACCAGCGCGTTCGCGCTCTGCGGAGCGAACATTGCGGCACCGCTGCGAGCACTGCGAGCTAGCGGAACCACTTCTCGAGCGTACGCGCCAGCGCCAGATCGCCCGTCCGTACGATCGTCACCCCCCGCGTGACCTCACCGACGAGCTTGCCGTCCTCGCACGCAGCGACCACGCGGTTCTTCGACTCGAGATACGTCAGCACTCGCACGGTCACCGACCGCGTCGTGCCCTCGATCGGCAGCGGCTGGGCAGCGTCCAGCGACGTCTGCTTGTCGGGATAAACGACGGGTGCGCTGAAGTCGGGGCTCGCCTGGCAGATCACCGTGAGCAACGTCGTGAGCCGGCCCCCGATGAACCAGTCGTTGGTCTTCGCCGACTGGTTGACCTCTCGCTTGCCGTTCGCCTCGATGCTCACGGTCGCGAGCCGCCCATCAGGGTCACGGCGGATCGACGACTTCGTGACCTCGACACCGGTCGCCGCGTGCAGGTTCATCACGTCGTCGCCGCTCGTGGGCGAGAACCGGTCATCGGTCTCGAGCGTCACCGAGCCATCGGCCGGCTCACCGGTCGGGATGCTCCGGTTCCAGCTGATCGCAAAGCGGTAACCGCTATCAGTGCGATAGATCCGGAACTTCTCCTCGCCGGGCTCGACCCTCTCCTTGTCGACCACGATGAAGGTTCCCTCGTCCCACAGCGAGTCGGGGACCGAGTCGGCAGAACCCGTAAGAGGTGTCGTAGTCCCGGGACCTTGCGCGTTGCCCGCGCAGCCGGCGAGCAGCACGATCAGGAGCACTCTGACCATGCGCGCCACACTACTACACGGTACAAAGCTCGGGTCATGAAGGCCGTCGACGTTCGCCGTACATTCCTGGAGTTCTTCAAGAAGCAGGGGCACGAGATCGTGTCCTCGAGCTCGCTGGTTCCGGACAAGGATCCGACCCTGCTGTTCACCAACGCAGGCATGAACCAGTTCAAGGACGTGTTCACCGGCGCCGAGCAGCGCGGGTACAAGCGCGCGACCACGTCGCAGAAGTGCGTGCGCGCCGGCGGCAAGCACAACGACCTCGACGAGGTGGGCAAGACGCCGCGCCACCACACGTTCTTCGAGATGCTCGGCAACTTCTCGTTCGGCGACTACTTCAAGCCCGACGCGATCGCGTTCGCGTGGGAGCTGCTGACCAAGGTCTACGGCATCGACCAGTCACGCATGGTCGTCACGGTGTACGGCGGGGACAAGGAGCTTCCGGGTATCGCGGCCGACGACGAGGCGCGCAACATCTGGAAGAAGGTCACCGGCTTCTCCGACGACCGCATCATCGGCCTCGGCAAGAAGGACAACTTCTGGCAGATGGGCGAGACCGGCCCGATGGGCCCGTGCACCGAGATCCACTTCAACTTCGACGCGAGCGGCGACAAGTGGCCGACGTCGGACCCCGGAACGTGGAAGGGCTGGCTCGAGATCTGGAACCTCGTATTCATGCAGTTCGAGCGCCGCGAGGCGGGCGGCGAGCTATTCAAGCTGCCGGCACCCTCGGTCGACACCGGCGCGGGCCTCGAGCGCGTGACCAGCGTCGTGCAGGGCGTGCGCAGCAACTACGAGACCGATCTGTTCACGCCGCTCGTCGCGAAGGCGGCCGCGATCGCGGGCGTCGATCCTGCGATCACTGGCGAGAAGCAGACCGCGATGCGCGTGATCGCCGACCACGCGCGCTGCTCGGCATTCCTGATCGCCGACGGCGTGCTGCCCGGCAACACCACGCGTGAGTACACGCTGCGCCGCATCTTCCGCCGCGCGGTTCGCCACGGCCAGCAGCACCTCGGGATCAAGGAGCCGTTCATGCACACGATGTGTGCGGCGGTCGTCGATCTCATGGGCGAGCAGTATCCCGATCTGCGCGAGCGCCGCTCGATGATCGAGCAGGCGACGCTCAACGAGGAGAAGCAGTTCCGCCAGACGCTCGACCGCGGTCTGTCTCGTCTCGACAAGGAGCTCGAGGCTGCGAACGCGACGAAAATGGTACCTGGCAAGGCCGTGTTCCAGCTCTACGACACGTTCGGCTTCCCCGCGGATCTCACCGAGATCATCGCGCAGGAGCGCGGCTACTCGATCGACAAGCCGGGCTTCGACACCGAGCTCGCCGCGGCGAAGGCCAAGAGCGCGTTCAAGATCGACGATCCGGCCACCGAGCTCGTGTTCAAGCAGCTCGCGAACGAGCTCGGCCCCACGAAGTTCGCCGGCTACGACGGCCGCGGCACATCCGGCGAGGGCACGCTCAAGGCGATCGTCGTCGACGGCAAGCGCGTCGACACGGCCCCGCAGGGCGCCAAGGTCGCGCTCGTGTTCGACCAGACGCCGTTCTACGGCAACTCCGGCGGCCAGACCGGCGACACCGGCACGGTCGTGTCGAGCACGGCGAAGGTCCGTATCGACGACACCGAGAAACCGGCCGGCGACATGCACGTGTTGATCGGCGAGATCGAGGTCGGCTCGCTCGCGGTTGGCGATACGGTGAAGTTCTCCGTCGACGATCCGCGCCGCGAGGCGATCCGCGCGAACCACTCGGCCACTCACCTGCTGCACCACGCGCTCAAGCGGGTCCTCGGTGACCACGTCGGCCAGAAGGGCTCGCTCGTCGCGCCCGATCGCCTGCGCTTCGACTTCACGCACTTCTCGCCGATGACGGCGGCGCAGCTGCGCGAGGTCGAAGATCAGGTCAACAACGAGATCCGCGCGAATCGCGACTCGGTGATCGAGGTCCTGCCGATCGATCAGGCCCGCCAGCGCGGCGCGGTCGCGATGTTCGGCGAGAAGTACGGCGACAAGGTCCGCGTGGTCTCGATCGGCGGCGAGTCGATCGAGTTCTGCGGCGGCACGCACGTTCGTCGCGCCGGCGACATCGGCATGATGAAGATCCTCAGCGAGCAAGGCATCGCCCAGGGCGTGCGCCGCATCGAAGCCGTCACCGGCGCGGGCGCACTCGACTACCTGCGCAAGCTCGAGAACGAGCTACTCCGCGTTGGCGAGCGTCTCAAGGCGTCGCCGTTCGAGGTATCGGCACGCGTCGACAAGATGCTCGACGCGCAGAAGGTGCTCGACCGCGAGATCGACAAGCTCAAGCAGCGCATCGCCTCCGGTGGCGGTGGGCGTGACTTGCTCTCCGAGGCCGTCACGATCAAGGGCATCAAGGTCCTCGTCGCGGCGGTCGAGGTCGACGACGCGAAGGTCCTCCGCGACACCGGCGATCAGCTGCGCGACAAGCTCGGCTCCGGTGTGATCGTCCTCGCCGGCACCGGCGGCGCCGAGGTCAAGCTCGTCGCGATGGTGACCAAGGATCTCGTCGACAAGGTGCAGGCCGGCAAGCTGCTCGCCGAGGTCGCAATCAAGCTCGGTGGCAAAGCCGGCGGTCGTCCCGACATGGCGCAAGGCGGCGGCAAGGACGCTGCCGAGGTGCCAGCTGCGCTCGAGCTCGCGAAGAAGTGGGTCGAAGACCACGCCTGAGTCCGGCCGGCGTAGGATGGACGGATGCGCCGGGCATTGCTCCTGCCGCTGCTTGCAGCGTGCAAGCAGGTGTTCGGCCTCCAGGATCCCGAGCGCCCGGGTGACGCGAGCGTCGATGCTGTGGATGTCGACGCGCCTGACGCGCGCCGGGTCACATGCATGGAGCGCTGGTTCGCCGGGCCGACGTTCTCCACGCCACAACTGATCAGCGAGCTCGCCGGGATTGGTAACGAGGGCGATCCGTCACTCACGAGCGACGGGCTCACGATCTATTTCCAGCGCGGCGGCGATATCCACACCTCGACACGCACATCACCGCAGGCGGCATGGCCGGTGCCGATGATCGATCCACAGCTCAGCTCGCCGGCTGGGGAGACCAAGGTGACTCTCTCGTCCGATCACACCCGCGGGTACATCGCGACGACCCGGCCCGGCGGCCAGGGCGGTGTGGACATCTGGCGTCTGCTTCGCACCGATACCCAGACACCATGGTCGTTCAGCCAGATCTACATGGAGGACGTGAACGCCAGCGGTGACCAGCACGATCCTCATCTGAACGTCGACTGGCTTCGGCTCTACCTCGCCGTGCCCGTCAACACACAGAGCATCGCGGTCGCGTCGCGTCCCGATACCGGCTCGAGCTTCTCGGCGCCGGTCGTGGTCTCCGAGCTCGATGGAGCAAACGCGTCCGAAGCCGATCCCACGCTCACGAACGATGAACGGGTGATCGTCTTCACGTCGCTGACGGCCGGCGTCCGCCGCCTGATGTACGCGACGCGGCCGACAGCGCTGGCGTCCTTCAGTCAGCCGCAGGAGCTGACCACGCTCAACGCGGGCGTCGGTGGCGGCGACGGTGATGCGATGATCACCGGCGACGGCTGCACGCTCTACTACTCGTCGTACCGTAGCGGTGCCGGCGACCTCTACGTCACCGAGCTTCAGTAGACGTAGCCGACGGTCGCGGCGCCGCCGAAGTACGAGTCCTGCGCGCCGGTGACGTCCTGCTCGGGATCGGTGTCGCGCGTGTTGCTCTGCGACATCTCGTCTCCCTTGAACGTGAATCCGATGCGCTGGTAGCGGACGCTCGCGCGCGCAAAGATGTTCTTCGTCACCATGTAGTCGCCGCCGAAGTCGAGCTCGAAGCCGCTGACCGTTGCCGCGCCGTACTGCGTGCGGGTCTGGATCGCACCCGTGTTCGTGATCGCGTGGAAACCAGCGTCGAGGTTCAGGATGATCTTCTCGGTCACCGGGAAGCGCACGAACGCCGCCGGCGTGAACATCGAATACGACACGTTCGGGATGTCGGTCGCCTCCATGTTCGGCAGCTGTTGCTGGATCGTGAACGACTGCTTGCCGAACGACAGGCTGCCACCGACGACCGGCGCCTTGGCACCCTTGCCGAGCGGGTAGCGGAACACCGCGCCGACGAGCCAGCGGTTCTCCTTGGTGGTCAGCTCGGCGGTCTGTGACTCGCCCTGGCCATCGAGGTAGCGCTTGCGCGAGTTGATGACGAGCACCTGGTCGTAGAGGACGTTGAGACCGATGTTGGTCGTGATGTCCTTCTTCTTGTGACCAAAGGCCAGTGGGTAGAACGTCAGGTCAACGATCGCGCCCGCAACCGGGATGCTCTGGCGATAGCCCGGCGGCACCTTGCCGAGGTCGGCCGCGTAGGTGAACTTGAGGTTACGTGCGGTGAACGACAGACCAACGACCGCGTCGATCGCGCGACGGCCGGGTGACAGGTTGAGCGCGGTGTCACCGGGCTCCTCCTCGGCTTCCTCGACGATGTCCTCTTCGCCGTCCTCGATGGAGGACTTGCGCTTCTTGGGCTTGTCCTCGTCGTCCGAGGACTTCTTGCGCTTCTTCGGCTTGTCCTCGTCGTCGGTCTTGGTCGCCAGCGCCTCTGCGTCGCCCTTCTTCTTCCTGGGCTTGTCCTCGTCGTCCTTCTTGGGCTCGTCGTCCTTGCGACCAAAGCCGCTCTTCTTCGGCTTGTCTTCTTCGCTGGCGACGTTGTCGTCACCCTTCTTCTTCCTGGGCTTGTCTTCGCCGTCGTCACCGCCACTGCGGCTGGACTCGAGCTCGTCGATCTGAGCGATCAGCTCGTCCTTGATGTCGCGCTGGGCCTGACCATCGAGGCGCGGGCCGTCGGCCTTGGTCTGCACCGTGTTGCCGAGGATCTCGCCGCTCGTACCCGAGCGCAGCTTGAGCTTGATGATGTACTCGTCGCGACGCTTGTCGACCTTGCCGGTGATCACGCCGTCGAGCTTGAGCTTCTTCGCGAGCTTCTTGACGTTCTTCTCGGTGACCTTGCCGGCGTCGAGCTCCTCGGCCGCGGCGTTCCACTTGTCCGTCGAGATGACGGTGTGGGTCTTCTTGATCAACTTGACGATGTCGGCGTGGAACTTCTCGGCCTTGGGGCCATCGAAGTCGAGCACGACAACGCGCTTACGGTCGGCGTGAGCCGTTCCGACCCAGAGCACCACCGTGGCGAAAACGACGAGCCACTTATGGATCGATCTCGAACTCTTCATTTCCAGCTCCCTTGTCAGAACCGGGCGTGTGGCCGCTGGCCGTGCCGGATACGCCGCGGAATAGCAGTGCAAAATCGGACGGGCTCGTTGAGTGCTTGACCGCCTCCTCGTAACTGACGAGGCGTTGCTTTACCAATGACGCGAGGCCCTGATCAAACGTGACCATGCCGTACGGGTGCAGACCCTCGGAGATGGCGTCCTTGATCTCGCGCGTACGCGTGGGCTCCTCGATCATCTCGCGGATGCGCTCGGTGTTCACCATGATCTCGAGCGCGGGGACCATGCCCTTGCCGTCGGCGCGCGGCAGCAGGCGCTGCGAGATCACGCCGCGCAGCACGCTCGCGAGCGTCAGGCGCGCTTGCTGTTGCTGGTGGGTCGGGAACATCGAGACGATGCGGTTAACGGTCTCGGTCGCGTCGACCGTGTGCAGCGTCGACAGCACGAGGTGACCGGTCTCGGCAGCCGTCATCGCGATCTGCGCGGTCTCGAAGTCACGCATCTCGCCGACGAGAATCACATCTGGATCCTGACGCAGGGCCGCACGAAGTGCCCGTGCAAACGACATCGTGTCGAAGCCAATTTCGCGCTGGTTGATGACGCTGCGCTTGTCGCGGAACGTGTACTCGATCGGGTCCTCGACCGTGACGATGTGGAGCGCCTGCTGTGTGTTGACGTAGTCGATCATCGCCGCCAGCGTGGTCGACTTGCCCGAGCCGGTCGCGCCGGTGACGAGCACCACACCGCGGGCATTGCCGGCGAGGTCGAGCACCGTCTGCGGCAGGTTCAACCGCTCGAACGGCGGGACTTCCGGCGGGATGAGGCGCAGAACCATGCCGATCGAGCCGCGCTGCTGGAACAGGTTCACGCGGTAGCGCACACCGTCGGGCGTGCCGTACGCGAGGTCGATGTCCAGGTTCGTCTCGAACTCGGCGCGCTGCCGATCGTTCATCATGTGAACGGCGAACTGGGCGATCGCTTCACGCGTGAGGGCGGGAACGTCGCGCACCGTGCGCAAGTCGCCCTTGATGCGGAAGATCGGGGGCAACCCCGCCTTGAGGTGCACGTCCGAGGCGCCCAGCTGGCGGGCAGCGGCGAGGACGCGATCGAGGACTTGACTCACCGAGAGCAAGGGTAACACACGCCCCCTGGGCTCTGCCCCTGGGACCTCGAGCGCCCACGCCGGTCCTCAGTCCGTGATTCCGGCGGGATCCGGGTGCCAAGATGGCGTGTCGGGTCCGTGGTGGGTTACCCTTTATGGCGGGATGCGTTGCCCGAAGTGCGGCTCCGATAACGCGCCGGATTCCCGGTTTTGCGGCGTCTGCGGCCTGCCGCAGTCGAAGCTCGCCCCGACCACGAAGATTTCCGACGACGCGCCGTTCGCACCGCCCACCCGCTCGGTGCAACCGATCTCGCCGGTCGCGGGGGTGAGCTACTCGCCGCCGTCCATGCCGCCGCAGAATGTCGCCGGGCTGGCCCCGCAGCAGCAGGCGGGATTGACCACGCGCCCCGGTGGCCATGCCGCGCCGCCGCGGACCGGTGATCACGGCCAGGTGCGGCCGTCTGGCGACTACCAGCAGGTGCGTCCATCGGGTCAGGCACCGGGACGCCAGTCGTTCGACAGCATCACGCCGACGGGGCGCCAGGAGCGCACGCCGATGCCGGACGCGTCGCAGCGCCCGTCGGGTCAGCGATCGCTGGCCCATGCGCCGATGGCGTCGAGTCCGTCGATGTCGTTCTCGGCGGCGCCGTCGCGGCCGCTGGGCCTCATCGCGATCGTGCTCGTCATCGATCTCGCGCTCGCGGGCACCGGCGCGGCCCTGCTCGCAAAAGGAATGTCGTCGCCCGCGGCCTCCAAGGCCGAGGCGAAACCAGCGCCCGACAAGAAGAGCGAGCTGCCCGCGCCCAGTGCGACCGCTGTCGCCGCGGCTTCGCCTACTGCACCGTCGCCTGCGACGGCCGTCGTCACAGCGACGCCGGTCGAACCTGCTGCCGCGCCTGCTGCGGCTGCGCCCGAGTCCGCTCGCGTCGAGACCGCTGCTGCCGCGCGTTCGAAGCGAAGCCCGACGGCAGCATCGACGGGGCCCGTCACCAGCCCGAGCGCGGTGAGCAGTGGAGCGCCGGTACCGGTCACGTCGATACCGACCACGCCCGTGCCGACCGCGCCGGTGCAGCCGCTGTCGACGGCGGCGCAGATCGATACGCTCGCGAACCAGTCGGCGATGGCGTTTCAGCGCTGCCGCGGTGATCAAACGCCGGCGGGCGCGATCACCATCGCGTTCAACGTTCAGCCCGATGGCAGCGTCGCAAATGCGGCCTCCGTCGAGAACACGACAGGTAACGACGAGCTCGGCGCGTGTCTCGCGCGCGTGATCGGCGGCTGGAGAGTGTCCGCGTTCCAGGGCAACACGATGTCATTCGTGAGACCGTTCCATTACCCGTGACACTATGAGCACCAACCATTCGTCGGGGGCGCACGCGGCGCTCGTTGGCACCGAAGTACTCGTCCTCGATAACGACAAGCGCGTTCACGCGGGTATCGAGACACTGCTCGCCGAAGCTCGGATGCACGTGACCTGCGTCGACAGCGCGGACGGCGCGCTCGAGCTCGTCAGCAAGCAGTTCTTCTCGGTCGCGTTGATCGACATCGATACCGCCGTGCCGCGCGACGGCATCGAGACCATCCGCAAGGTCAAGGCGGCCTCGCCGACCACGATGATCATCGGCCTCACACCGCGCCGCTCGTACGACGATGCCGTCGATGCCGTGCGCGCCGGTGCGATCGATCTCGTGCTCAAGGCGCCCGAGTCGGTGCAGTACCTCAAGGAGCGCGTGATCTTTGCCGCGAGTCGGTCGGTGGGCCGTCGCGAGATCAACTCCATCCTGACCGAGATCAAGAAGGTCCACGACGAGTTCCTCGAGAAGTTCATGGCGGCCGAGCGAATCGCGACCGACAACGCCGACAAGATCGCCGGTCGCGATCAGTCGCGCATGATCGGCCTCGACGAGATGACCGTGCTCGTCGTCGACGAGACCGATACCTTCGTCAACGCGATGACGGGCGCCAAGGCCAAGGGCTTCGCGTTCACCCACGCGCAGTCGGGAGGCGAGGCGCTGTCACGCGTCGGTGGCGACCTTCACTATGCCATGATCGCCGAGGACCTCAGCGACCTGCCCGCGCGCACGATCGCGAAGTCGATCCGCAGCTCGTCTCCCGACACCGTGGTGCTGATCTACAGCGGACCCGGGCCCGACGGTCACGTCAACCTTGTCGAGCAAGCGGGCACACGCTCGATTCTCAAGCCGTTCACCGAGGCGAGCCAGCTGATCGGCCGGCTCGACGAGCTCGCCGAGGCATGGCGGGCGAAGGCGCGCGAGCGTCGTTACACGCAGCAGTTCCGCGAGAAGCACTTCGACTTTCTTCGCCGCTACGTCGAGATCAAGTCGAAGATCGAGCGCGCGCTCAACGACGGCCCGGGCTAGCTGCGCCGCAGCCAGGCACGCGCGCGATCCTCGAGCGTGAACTGCAGGCGCGGGCGCTGCACGCGGCCCCACACGAGCTTGGTGTTGTCGGTGGCGAGGCTCTCCTTGTAGCGAGCATCGCCGCCGAGCAGATCGTAGATCTTGAGGCCCACCTTCGCGCAGTGATCGATCGCGTGCGCATGACACAGGTAGCCCGGGCGGATGTGCCTGTCGGCGGGCGAGCCGAAGCCGCACTGATAGAACAGCACGCGGCCAGCGGACACGAAGTTGTAGAGACAACCGATCGTGAGGTCCTGGTTGCGCAGCCGCATCAGCTGCAGCTCGCCGTGACGGAAGCGCTGCGCGATGAGGCGCCGGTGGAACCGATCGAACCATGGGTCAGCGAACGCACCCGGGAATCCGCGCATGCGCCACGAGCGCTGATGGAGCGCGACCATCTCCTCGTAGATGTCGAGGGCGGCGCGCTCGTCGGCCGCGACCTCGAACGTGACCTCGCCGGCGGCGCGCTGCGCCTTGCGCATCTGCGCGCGGGTCGAGCTGCCGAGGAGCGGGACGTAGCCGTCCTTGTGCGCGCGCACGCGATCGAGATCGATGTGGTAGTTCGCCACCTCGCGGTCAACGCGCACGCGCATACCGTCCGGAAGCGGTCCGCTCGCGAAGCGGGCCCAGCGATCGCCGTCGGTGGCCGGGATGAATAGCTCGTCCCAGCTGTGGGGTAGCAGCGCGATGAACAGGCCCAGTGCGCTGTCGTGATCGGGCCGCGCGAGCAACGCGTTGTGCTCGAGGCACAGCTCGTCATACGCCTCGAGGCCGGTCGCGTTGAGATACAGCGCGCGGCTACCGACGACGCCGTGACGGCGCACGCGTTGCCGGCCGATGAACCCGGCGGCGATCGCCTCGCCGTTGTCCGCGAGCACCGCGAGCTGCGGGGCCTCGTGCTTGGGCAGGCACGCGAGCCAGTTCTCCATCCAGCCCCAGCTGAGGAAGTACGTCGGCTGGGCGGCCTGCTCGAGGGCGCGCCAGGTCTTCTCGACGCGCGGCGCGAATGGATCGACGAGCTCGAGCTTCATGACTTGCGGCGGCGCGGTACCCGGTGCCGCTCTGTGTCGTCGCGGTGCGCTTCGAGCTCGGTGCGCAGCTGCGCGGTGTTGGCGTTGGCGGCGGCCACGTCGGTATTCACTTGCTCGGCATGACTCCACAGCGACCTGTTGAGCTGTTCCATCGCCGCGCCCACGGCACGCGCGATGGTGACATCGATCATCCGCTCCAGCCGATCGAGGAGCACCATGCCCCACGCTTCGAGCTCAGCTCGCGTCGCCAGCGGTGCAATCGCCGCAGCGAGGTCGGCCTTGGTCGCGTACGCCTCGAGATCCTTCTTGGTCGCGTACGCCTCGAGATCCTTCTTGGTCGCCAGAAGTGCAATCTTCGCATCGAGCTCGGCCCGCGTCGGGTACGCCTCGAGATCCTTCTTGGTCGCCAGCGGCTCGACTGCCTTGGTGATCGCCGCGTCGACCGCCGCACGGAGCTCGGCCTTCGCGGCGTCGACATCAGCCTTCGTGGCTGGCTCGCTCGTCACAGCCGTCACCGTAGCACCTCAGCCTGTGGATAATTTTGGCTCGCGTTCATGCGCTGGCGCCACGTCCAAGGAGTGTGCCGGCGGCCAACCACGCGATCACACGCCGATCCGGAGTTGATTTGGCCAGCCGGCGGACACGGTGAACCGGCTGGCGGACACGGCGGACAGGGATGTCGGACCGCTCCCCTATACTGCGTCGGTGTTAGCGCCTCGGACTACCGTCATCGTCAACCCGAAGTCGCAAGGCGGGCGGCTCGGCAAACGCTGGCCCGAGATCGCCGAGACGCTCACGCGCGCGTTTCCCTACGACGTCTTCCACACCAGCGGCGTGGGCGATGCCACCAAGCTCGCGCGCGAGGCCCTCGGTAAAGGCGCCGAGCGGATCGTCGCGATCGGTGGCGACGGCACGATCAACGAGGTCACCAACGGCTTCTTCGATAACGGCAAGCCGATCGCCCCCGACGCCTGCCTCGGCATCATCCCGTTCGGTACCGGCGGCGACTTCCGGCGCACGCTCGAGCTGCCGGCGGAGCCCGCCGATGCGGCGAAGGTCCTCGTCGCCAATCACAAGAAGAAGATCGACATCGGCAAGCTCGAGCTCACCGGCCACGACGGCAAGCCGATGCTGCGCATGTTCATCAACATCGCGTCGTTCGGCGTGTCGGGTCACCTCGATCGCATGATCAACGAGGGCGGCAAGAAGCTCGGCCGCATCGGCTACTTCACCACCGGCGTGCGCGCCACGCTGTCGTACAAGAACCAGCGCGTACAGCTGCGCTTCGACGACGATGCCGCCGGGCGCGTCGAGGTCACCGCGTACAACGTCGCCGTCGCGAACGGAAAGTTCTTTGGCGGCGGCATGAAGATCGCGCCCGATGCCGAGATCGACGACGGCAAGTTCGATGTGACCGTCGTCGGCGACCTCGGTGTGATGCAGCTGATGACCGGCTTCGCGCGCCAGGTTTACTCGGGCGCGCATCTCAAGACCAAGGGCATCAGCGTTCGGCGCGCGAAGATCGTCGAGGCCGAGCCGATCAATCCGAACGACAAGGTCGAGTTCGATGTCGACGGTGAGCATCTCGGTCGCCTCCCCGCGCGCTTCGAGGTGATGCCACAGGCGTTGTGGCTGGTGGTTCCCGGAGCAGCCGGAGCCTGAGATGGCGTTGCGTGCGATCCATGGCAACCGCGTCGAGGCGTTGCTCGATGCGCTGATCGAGGCGTTGCCGCCGGCCGACCCGTTCGAGCCGACCACGATCGTCGTCGGGTCTCACCTCGTCGCGCGCTGGCTCGTGCGCGAGCTCGCGATCCGGCGCGGCATCGCGGCGGGCATCGAGACGCCGACGTTCGATCGCTTCCTCGAGCGAACCTGGGCTGGCGACGAGGCCGCACGCGAAGCAGGCCTGACCTCGCTCGATCGGCGCCAGCTCGCGGCCGCGATCGCCTCGGTGCTCGCGGACCCCGCGTTCCTCGCCGCACAACCGGTGCTCGAGCGGTACATGAGCGCGACACCGGCGGGTGGCGCGGCCCCCGGGTCCCTCGAGCCCGTGGTGCGGGAACCGCGGTCCTCCACGTTCCGGCCCGATGCCGAGGGCCCCCGGCGCGTGCAGCTCGCCGAGCAGGTCGCGATGCTCACGTGGAACTACGCGCTGACACGCCCGGACTGGATGCCTGCGCTGCTCGCCGGACGTCCGCCGAATGATCTTGCCGACGACAAGGACGCGCGCTGGCAGGCGGCATTGATCGGCGAGGCCGTGCGGCGCGCCGGCTGCGGACCGTCGCAGAGCGAGATGTTCGACGACACCGCAGTCCGCGGCGCGCGCACCGCAGGCAGCAGCGGCGCGCGCGCCGGCGCCCCGAAGGTCCGGCTGTGCGCGCCGGTGCCGACGCTGCCCTGGGCGCGCCGGCGTGCAGGCTTGCCGGCCCCGGTTGTCGTGCGGCCGATCGCGGTGTTCGGCGTGTCGTATCTGCTTCGCGCGCAGCTCGAGGCACTGACGGACTTGTCGGCGACGACGGACATCACGGTGCTCCTGCTCGATCCGTGCGCGGAGCTGTGGGACGACGTCAGCGGCCGCGGGGCGCCGTCAAGTCCCTCGCTCCACTCGGGGGGCGAGACCAGCGTCGATCCATTGCCGCTCACGCTGTGGGGCCGTGCAGTCCGCGACACGCTCGGCGCGCTCGTCGAGCGTACGTCCGGGGATATCGACGCCGCGTTTGTCGAGGAGCCGGCCCGTACCGTTCGCGAGCAGCTCATGATTGACGTGCTGCACCGGCAAAGCAAACCGACGGCGAGCGCAGCTTGCGATCCTGGCGTGCGTGTCCTCGCGTGCCCCGACCCGCGCCGCGAGATCGAGATCGTCGCGGCCGAGGTGCGACGCATGCTCGATGCAGATCCGAGCCTGCTCGCACGCGACATCGGCGTGTGGCTCGCCAGCAACCACGAGCGCTACCTCGCGCAAGCAACGGCCGCCTTCGAAGCAGTCGGCGTGCCGTCGCATTTGATCGACGCGCCGATCGATGACCGCGGCCGCATCGGCGAGGCCGTGCTCGCACTGCTCGAGCTGCCAACGAGCTCGATGACAAGGCGCGACCTGCTGCGCGTGATGACACACCCAGCACTGCTCGCGAGCCATCCCCAGGTCGATCCGGCAGACTGGGTGCGCTGGACCGAGCGGCTCGGCATCGTGCACGGCGCCGATGCGCGCGCGCACGAGAAGACGTACCTCGTCGACCACCCGGGGCGCTTCCATTGGGACCAAGGCGTGCGTCGCCTCGCACTGGGTGCGTTCATGCTCGGTGGCCAGGAGACGCGCGACCGCGGACCCGCGAAGATCGGCGAGCTCGAGGTCGCGCCCGAAGAAGTTCGGCCCGAGAAGCACGCGAGCGCCGCTACGTACGCGCTGCTCGTGCGCTCGCTGTCGGCCGACATGGCGTGGCTGGGCAGCCACGAAGCGACGCTCACCGAGTGGGCCACCGTGTTCGTCCAGCTGGTGGATGCCTATCTCTCGCGGCGAGGCGACGAGGGCGCGCGCGATATCGAGCGTGTGCGTGCGTGGCTGGCCGGCATCGCGCACGTCGATCTCGACGGGCGGCGCGTCGGGTTCCGCGAGGCGCGCGAGCACGCTGTGCGTCGCCTCGAGAGTGCGACCGCTTCGCGCGGCGAGCCTCTCGCCGCCGGCGTGATGCTCGCGCCGCTCGGCGCGATGCGCGCGGTACCATTCCGCGTCGCGTTCGTCGTCGGGCTCGACGAGGGAGCCTTCCCGGCCGGCGATCAGCCGAGCGCGCTCGATCTGCGCCGTGAGCCGCGGCCCGGGGACGTGTCGCCGCGCGAGCGCGATCGTCATGCGTTCCTCGAGGTGCTGCTCGGCGCGCGCGATGCGCTGTATCTGTCGTACGTCGCCGTCGAGGCCAAGAGCGGCCAGGCACTGGGGCCGTCATCCGTGGTGCTCGAGCTCGCGGATGCGCTCGCACCCTATCTCGGCGCGGCCTCGAGCCGGCTCGCGCTCGAGCAGCTCACCACGCGCCACCCGCTGCATCGCTGGAGCAGCGCCGAAGGCGGTGCGCAGTTACCATCAATCGCCCGAGAGCGCTGGGCGGTGCGGGTCCGCGATGCGATGCGCGTGCACCTGCGCGCGAACGGACATCCGGTTCCCGACGAGGACGGCATGCTCGGCTTGCTCGCTCACCCTGCCCTCGGCGGTCTGCGCGATGCGCTCGGGATCGTCACTGTTCCGCCCGCCCCCGCGCCGGTCGCACCGTCGCGACCACTCACGCTCGGCAACCTCCGCGGCTTTCTCGAGGCCCCGGTCCAGGCGTGGGCGCAGTCGGTGCTCGGTCTCGACGAGCTTCCGGACGACGAGGTCTCGGAGCACATCGACGAGCCGTTCCATGTCGACCGCCCCGCGCGCGCGTTGCTGCTGCGCGAGGTGCTCGCCGCACAGTTGCGTGAGCCCCTCGCCGATCCCGAGGAGCGCTACCTCGCGGTGGTGCGCGACATGGAGCTGCGCGGCCAGTTCCCCGTCGGCGTGTTCGGCACGGCCGCGCGTGCAAGCGACCTGCGCTTGCTCGAGCTGTGGCGCACGAAGATCGGGCCAATCGCGATCGGTGCCGCGACTCGCCTCGCGTTCGGCCGCTCGACATCGCCCGCGGCAGAGCTGATGTCGGCACTCGACCTCGCGCTTCCGGGTGGACGCAATGTCCGCCTGATGGGCCAGACCGAAGTGCTCGTGCGCGACGGCGATCGCTATCGCTCGATCATTCCGCTGATCGGCGAAGCGACCAAGCGCTCGCGCTATCACCTGCGTGGCGCCCTCGATCACCTCGTGCTCGCCGCCGCGGGGCTCGCGAATCGCGGCCACGCGCATGTCCTCGTCGATCGCGACGGCACGCTGCGGCCCGTCGAGCACGCGCCGTGGACGCAAGCCGACGCCCGCGCGTACCTCGCGGACCTCGTCACCGACCTGCTCGACTCGTCGCACGGATATCTGTTGCCGTTCGACCACCTCGTCAGCGCGCTCGCCGGCAAGCCGCCGAGCCGACAGTACGGCGAGGTAACGCCGGTGCTCGGGTACGGACCGATCGACCGGCTCGATGGCCTCGCCGCACCTGCGGATCCGGGTGGCATCGCACGCCGTCGTCTCGCACCGCTCGTGACCCGAATGACGGGTGAGCACTCGCTCGGCGGTGACGCGTGAGCATTGCCCGCGTTGCACGCCCTACCTCGCTGCCATCGGCGACCGACCGGTTCTGCGTCGTCGAGGCGTCGGCGGGTACCGGCAAGACGTTCTTTCTCGAGCATCGCGTCATCGATCTCATCCTCGCCGGTGCGGACCTCGGCCAGATCCTGCTCGTCACGTTCACGGACAAGGCGGTCGCCGAGCTGCGCATGCGCATCCGGGACTTGCTCGACCGGTTATCGCGTGCCGAAGGCGACCTCGCGGGCCCCGGCGAGAGCGTGTGGGAGATCGACGATGCCGCACGGTCGCGGCTCCGCGCGTCGGTCACCGCGTTCGATCACGCGCCGATCTTCACGATCCACGGCTTCTGCCACCGGGTGCTGATCGAGGAGGCATTCAACGCGCGCCGCCTGCTCGATCAGAAGCAGGTGACCGACGAGGCAGCGTTCGATGTCGCGTTCTCGGCGCTCGTGCGCGAGCAGTTCGCCGTCGCGTTGCCCGACCGCGATCTGCTCTCGGCCTATCTGGAGTGGGGCAAGACGGTCGACCATCTGCGCGCTCTGCTCCTCAAGTGCGTCCGTGTCGATGCGCCGTCGCAGCGTCGCTATTCACCACTCGCCGCTGCGTCGATCGGTCTCCGGCTGCGCGCGGCGTTCTCGGCAGACGCGCGCCAGCGAATGCTCGCCGAGGTGCCATGGAAGAGCGTTGCACGCTACGCGCCGGCGTGGCTCGACACGGTGGGCCGCGCACTCGCAGTTGCCGGCGAGGCACCCGCGTCCCTGCTCGGAGCGATCGACGACATTCGCAAGAACACGCCGAGCCTGTACAAGCACCTCGCCGGATCGCCGCGCCACGCCGAGGCGGCCGAGGCCCTCGCAGACGCGTTCAAGCTGATGCCACTCGAGGCAGCGATCGCGAGCGAGATGCTGCCGCACGTGATCGCCCGCATCCAGGGTGACAAGGCCGAGAAGGGCCAGTTCGACTACGACGACATGCTCCGCCTCGTCCTCGCCGCCCTCGACGGCGACCGCGGCCCGGATCTCGCGGTCCGCCTGCGCGCACGCACGCCGTGGGTCATGATCGACGAGTTCCAGGACACCGATCCGGTGCAGTGGGGAATCTTCCGGCGGGTCTGGATGCACGCCGAGGCGCGTGGCCTCACGATCGTCGGCGATCCCAAGCAGGCGATCTATGGCTTCCGAGGTGCGGATGTCGCGACCTATCTTTCGGCGCGTGACGAGCTGCTGGGCGTCGGCGCGACCCGCGTCACGCTCGACGTCAATCGTCGCTCGACCACGCCGCTCGTCGACGCGGTCAACGAGATCCTGATCGGCCAGCCGCTCGCTCCGTTGCTCGACAAGTCGATCACGTACGAGAGCCCGGTGGTCGCCTCGGGTGATGTCACCGTCGACGGCGCGCGCCCGCCGATCACCGTGTTCGAGCTCGTTGGCGGCACACGCGATCCACAGCGGCATGCGCTCGCGACCGCGATCGGTGTCGAGATCGACCGGCTGCGTGCGGCACCGCCCACGTGGTCGAGTCGCGGCAACGCGCCGGCGTTCTCGCTCGGTCATGTGATGGTGCTGACCCGCAGTAACAAGGAGAGCGTCGCGATCGCCGCGGCGCTGCGTGCGCGCGGACTGCCGTGCGCGCTCGTCGAGAGCGATCGTCTATTCCAGACGCGCGAAGCGGCGGAGCTCGCAGCGGTGCTCGAGTCGATCTCGACGCCACGCGACCGATCCGCGCGGCTGCGTGCACTGCGCACGCGCTTCTTCGACGTGCCGTGGGCCGAGCTGGCGCAGGTCGTCGACGCACCCGACCACCACCCCTTGATCGCACGTCTGTTTGACTGGGCGGGCCTTGGTGCGAAGCGCGAGTACGAGACCCTGTTCCGCCGGATGGTCGAGGACAGCCGATTCGCCGAGCGCGCGCTCGTGCTCGGCGGCGGCGAACGCGCGCACGTCAACACGTGGCACATCATCGAGCTGTTGCTCGAGGAGGTCGCGCGGTCGCGCTGTGACCTCGCCGAGCTCGCGACCCGCCTGCGCCGCTGGATCAACGAGCACGAGGATCTCGACGACGACCGCGACGTCCAGCGTGCCGAGACCGATGCCGATGCGATTCGCGTGCTCACGATCCACAAGGCGAAGGGGCTCGAGGCGCCCTACGTGTTCCTGTTCGGCTGCGCGAGCCAGGCGCCGAAGTCCAACGTCGACGTCCTGCGCGATGCTGCGGGTCGCACGCTGCACGTGCACGCGACCGACGAGGCGATCAAGGCGCAGATCGCGCTGGAAGCGGATGCCGAGAACCAGCGCCTCGCGTACGTCGCGCTGACTCGCGCGCAGATCCGGCTGTATCTGCCGATCTACGGCGAAAAGGTCGTGCACAACACCTCGACGTACTGGCCGATCCAGCGCTGTCTCACGCCGCTCGTGAAGCGCGGCCACGCGCTCGTCGAGACGCAGCAGATCCAGGTCGGCGGCGAGGAGGATCCACCTGCACCGAGCGATGCGCTCGCAACCTTCGATGCGCCGCGGCCTCCTGTCGTGGCCGATCTCGTCGCACTCACACCCGAACGCGCGGGCCTCAGCATGCTGTCGTACACGCGCCTGTCTCGCGATCTCGAAGCAGCTGCGATCGAGCCCGGCGAGCTGCCGCAGGCGATCGATGCAGCGGAGTTCGATGCCGATCGGGGAAGCGTCACCGACGAGATCATCGTGCTCGCGCCCGACGAGCTTCCAGGCGGCTCGGATGCAGGCTCGTATCTGCACGCGCTGTTCGAGCACGCGGATCTCGACACGCTACGCGCCGCACCGTCCGCCGATGCGTGGCGGCAGGATCCGGTCGTTGCCGCGCTGCTCGCCGATCAGGCGCGCGAATGGAACATCGGCAGCCAGTACATCGGTCACGCGGCGCGCGTCGTTCACGCGACGCTGTCCGCACCGCTGCCACTCACCGACGGCAACGTGCTGCCCGCGCTCGTGAACGCGACCGCGCTCGCACGCGAGCTCGAGTTCACGTATCCGGTGCCGGGCGCGTCCCCTCCACGGGCACTCGTCAAAGGCTACATCGATGCCCTCGTCGCCTACGATGACGAGCTCTGGGTCCTCGATTACAAGAGCGACCTGCTGCGTGGTACCGACCTCGCGGTCGCTGCGAAGCATCACGTCGAGGAGCACTACATGGTGCAGGCGCGGCTCTATGCGCTCGCCGCGGAGCGCATGAGTGGCCGGCGCAGGTTCGCTGGGCTGCTCTACACGTTCGTTCGTTACAACATCACGGTGCCGCTGCGCATCGAGGACACCACGCTCGCCGAGTGGTCGAACTGGCTGGCGACGCTGCGCACGGAGGTATCGCGATGACTATGATCGCTCAGCTGCAAGACCGCGTCGGTCCGGACTGCGCAGACGTGGTTCGCGCAACCGAGGCCCCATGACCTCCCTGCTCCACCCGCGCGGTGCGCTGCGCACGCGCATCGAAGGCGGCGAGTCCGACTCGATGTTCCGCCGGCTCGGTATCGGTGCGCGCCGCTGCGACCTCGGCGACGAGGGGCTCTATCTGGCCGAAGAGATCGTCGCAGCCGACCGCTGGCTCGGTGGCTCGGATCCCGAGGCGCTGGGCATCCTCGTGCTCGCGCTGATGATCGCGCAGCGCCAGGGCTCGAGCCGGCTGCCGCTCGATCCCAAGGGCCGCCTCAAGACGCTCGTCGGCGAGATCATGCGCGTCGCGAACCTCGACGGCGATGCGACGAAGATCGTCAAGCGCATCACATCACTCACGGCCACGCCGAGCTTCAATTCGGTGATCGGTACGGGGAACGCGCGACTGCCGCTGATCGTCGAGGACAACTGCCTCTACACCGAGCGCTCGCGCTGGCTCGAGCAGCGTGTCGCGACCCGCCTGGCGGCGCGCCTGGCGGTCACGCGGCCCGTCGATGCCGCGTTGCTCGCCGATCTCCGCGCGCGCCCCGGCGCCCGGCCGCTGTCCGACCAGCAGATGCGCGCGGTCGAGCTCGCGCTCGGCGGTGCACTGACCGTCGTGACCGGTGGTCCCGGTACTGGCAAGACCGTGGTTGCCGCCACGATCGTGCGCGGGTTCGCGCGGCTCGGGATTGCGCCGGTCAAGATCGCGCTCGCCGCACAGACCGGCAAGGCAGCGAATCGGCTCACCGAGGTGATCGGCCAGCAGCTCGCTGCGGTCGCGTCGCCGGCAGATGCGGATCGTGCGCTGCTCGCGTCGCCACCGACCGGCCAGACACTCCACCGCCTGCTCGGCTATCGCGGCGATGGATTCGCGCACCACGCGCGCAGCCCGCTCCCGATGGGCGCGGTGATCATCGACGAGGCCTCGATGATCGACTTCGAGCTGATGAACGCGTTGCTCGACGCGATGCCCCCCGAAGTCCCGCTCGTCTTGATCGGCGACGCGCACCAGCTGCCCGCGATCGATGCCGGCCAGATCCTCGCCGACCTCGCCGATCCCGAGACCCGCGCACGCGTCGGCATGCTCGCACACAGCTACCGCATGGATGCGTCGGACCCGGCGGGCAAGTCGGTCTACGACGCCGCACGTGCCGTCCATGCGGCGGAAGCGCACCGCCTCACCGACAAGCACGGCCTCGCGACCGTGCGCACACCCGGCACGCTGCACTGGCAAGGCGCCGAGTGGGTCGATGCTGGCACCACACTCGTCGAGACCTCGCATCAGGTCGCGGCGGCGCTCTGGCACCACTTCGACGGCCCACGCGCACAGCAACATGCGAACGACACGGTGTTCCGCTTCGATCAGGGCCGCGTCATCCCCGATCAGGCGGCCGACCTCGAGGGCCTCTGGGCGCAGCTGTCGCGAGCACGCATCCTCACCGTCACACGCGGCCTCCCGACAGGTTCGACGGCGCTCAACGCATACGTGCATGGCCTCGCACTCGATCGCATGACGGTGACCGGCCGTCCCGACTTCGTCCCCGGTGAGCCCGTGATGATCACGGCGAACGATTATCAGCGCGGGCTGTTCAACGGCGACCAGGGGATCGTGATCCGTGCCGATGAGGGCAACGGCGCGCATCGCTACCGTGCGGTGTTCCGCGTCGGTGGCCAGCTCGTACCATTCGCGATCGAGGCGCTGCGCGATCGGCTCGAGCTCGCGTGGGCGCTCACCGTGCACAAGAGCCAGGGCAGCGAGCTCGATGCACTTGTGCTCGTCCTCCCCGACGAGAACCAGCCGCTACTTACCCGCGAGCTGCTCTACACCGGCATCACGCGTGCGAGAAAATCTGCAGTGCTGTGCGGTACGAAGGCGGCGATCACGGCTGCTGTCAAGCGCGTCGCCCTGCGTCACTCGGGCCTCGCGTCGCGACTTCGCGCTACGCTGCCTCTGTGACCGCCGACTGTCCACACACCGAGCGCCGCGAGGGCGTGTGCACGGCGTGTGGCGACTGCCTGCACGAGGTCGTCCTCAACGGCGCGTGTTTTCTGTGCGGCACGACGGATCTCGATCCGATCGCGATGTCGCCGAAGAAGCCGTCGGATCTGATTTCTCCCGACCTGCTGACACGCAAGAAGCGTTAACCTGGATGAATGACCGCACGCACCTATCACGGTAGCTGTCACTGCGGCGCGGTTCGCTTCGAGTTCACGACGAGCGAAGAGATCCTCAGCGGCTGTCGCTGCAACTGTTCGATCTGCCGGCGCCGCGGCACCGTGATGTCGGACCGGTATTACCCGCCCGAGAGCTTCACGCTCGAGGTGCGCGACAAGCTGCTCGCGGTGTATCAGTTCGGCGATCACGACGTGAACCACTACTTCTGCCGAAGCTGCGGCATCTATCCGTTCCACGACGCGGCGGCGAACCCCGGCCACTTTCGCGTCAACCTTGGCTGCGTCGAGGAGGTCGATCCGCTCGCGGTCGAGGTCCGGCTGATCGACGGCCGGTCGTTCTGACCGGCCCTGACCGCCGCTCTCAGCCGGTTCGTCGTCGCGCAACTGGCAGCTCCAGACCCCTGATCAGGACTTGCCGGCAACCCGATCCGCCGCCCGCAGGTCGCGCAGGTTCGCCGGTTTACGGCGCTTCGGCGTGGCGCAGCGTTTGCTGTACCTGCCCCCATGCGCTTTGCCTCCTCCCTCGCCCTTGCCCTCGCGACCCTCGCCGGCTGTATGTCCGACGGTTCCTCGGATGGCCGTGACGACGTCGGCATCGTTGGCGGCAAGGCCGATGGCGAAGAGCTGACCGACTGCGCCAAGCGCGAGATCCCCGCCTACCTCAACGAAGGTGTCACCCGTGATGCCCTGCTCGAGGCCGGCCTGCACGACCGCGCCGCCGAGAATCTGACCAAGCACCGCGATGGTGCGGACGGCGCGTTCGGCACCGACGACGACGACCTGTTCGATTCACTCGAAGAAGTCGACGCGGTCTCGTATGTCGGCCCTGCCGCCTTCTCGCAGCTGATCGCCGCGACGGCCGACCGCTGCACCACGGCGCCTGCCGACATCTACGCCGACGCGCGCGACGTGACGAAGCCGACGGTCTCGTTCCCCGCCGGCACCGTGGCACCAACGTCTTACGACTATCCGTCGGCGACGGGCTTCAACCTCGGCGGCACCGAGTTCTGGCAGAAGTGGTCGGGCGGTCACAACCCGACGTACAGCTTCGGCGAGGGCACCGATGCAGGCCGCCTGTGCATGCAGGCCTCCGCGATTCGCTTCGAGACGATCATGGCGGACGCACCCGCCGAGCTCGTGCAGCTCAACGCCGACACGAACTGGAGCGGCTCGTTCTTCAACTGGAACGACGACTTCAGCGGCCCCGGCGCATACGGCGACGCGAGCGGCCCGCGCCTGTGGGCGTGGCGCACCGGCCTCGTGAAGTGGATCAGCCAGACCGCGAAGGATGGCACCTGCCACCTCCCCACGCGCGACCTCGTGATCAAAGCGGCCAACGCGTGCCTCGAGCGCGGCCAGGGCGCGATGGGCGAGATTCAAGGCTGCAGCGCCTCGCTATAAGGTCCTGTCCTCGCGCGGTTGTACGATTTCGTGCGACCGCCGCCCACGCCCGGGCTCATGTCCTTGTGACGCGATTTGACCGGGTGTGGGAACCGCTCTGCTTCGTGCTTGCCGTGGCCGTCGTATGGTTCGGCACGCTCCACGCTCAGGAGTGCGCGCGCTCCTGGTGATGGTGTTCGTGCTGGCGTGCGACGCCGGCGAACGGACTGCACCCGAGCCGTCGCCTGCGCCGCTGCCCGTGATGCCTGCCGCTCCGCCGCGGTCGCTCTCGTGTTCAACGGCCAGGAGATCTGGGTCGGCAACGACGACTACGAGACCGACGACAATGCGGTCTATCAGGGCCGCCTGTCCGAGCTCCGTGGTGCGTTCGAGGACTCGCCCCCGCACCTCGGCATGCCCGCCGGATCGCAGGGAATGTTGATCAGCTACTCGACTGGTATCGACGTCCTCGTACCGATGGGACCGATCGAGCGCCTCACGGCGGCGTCGTTCCACGACCAGAAGCACTATCGCGGACGCATTGGAACGGACCTGGTGCTCGCGTACACGCGGGCGTTCGACGAGCTTCGGCACATTCGCGCCGGCCGCAAGGTGCTCTTGATCTTCGGCGATGGCTACGACACCAACAACGAGGTTGCCGTACCCATCTTCGAGCGTGGCAGGGCCGAGGCACTGCAACGCAACATCGAGATCATCAACATCGGTCCGCCGAACACGTGCACCGGACGTCACATGCGGGAGGAGCTGGTGACGCGGACCGTGATCGCGGGTGGCGAACGGCAGGGGATCGCGGACGCGCTGGCCCAGATCTGGCGCTAGATTTTGACCGGTGCAGCACAGCAGCAGATCGCTGACGCGCTCACGCTGATCTGAAAGAGCGCATCGCAGCCCTAGATCCGGTGCTCGGCGAGCCAGGTCTCCAGGCCCTTGCGAATCTCCGGCGACACGTCGAGCTTCACAGCTTCCTCGCCGAGCTTGCGGGCCCGTGCATGCTCGCGCTTGCCGGAGTCCCACAGCGCGCGGGCGAGCAGAAACTTCGCCTCACCGACCTCGGCGGGGTTTGCATCGGCGCGACGCTTCGCGGTGATCGCGAGTGCACGCTCGGCGGTCGCGACCGCGAGCAGCGACTTCTTCACATCGAGCTGGTAGTTGCCGAGATCGAGCAGGCCACCGACGAGTCGGACCTCGCCGTCCTTGCCGAGCTTCTCGTAGGTGCGCACGACGATCTCTTGCTCGGCGAGCGCCTCGGCGTAGCGGCCCGATGAAGCGATCGCGCGCGCGATGTCACCACGCGCGGCAGCAGCATCCATATGGACGGGGCCTTTCATGCGCTCGACGATCGAGAGCGCGCGACGGAAGCTCGTCTCGGCTGCCGCGTAGTTCTTCTCGTGAAGCTCGACGGTGCCGATGTTCGCGGCGATCGCGGCGCGGTACGGATGAATCTCGCCATACATCTTGGCGAAGATCTTGTCGGCGCGCTGGTAACGCATACGCGCCTCGGCGTAGCGGCCGAAGTCGTCGAGGCTCTGCCCGAGGTTCATCTCGGAGCCGGCGACGTACGGATGATCCTCGCCATAGGTGGCTGAGAGCAGCGCCAGTGTCCGCTCCGCGGCGACGAGGGCTTCCTCGTTCTTGTGCTGGTAACGCAGGATCTGGCTCAGCGTTCCGTACGCGGAGCCCAGCTTGGGATGCTCGGAGCCGTACGCCTGCTCGATCGTGGCGGCTGCTTCACGCATCGCCTTCTCTGCCTCGCCCAGCCGATTCTCGTCGGCGAACACCTGTGCCTCCAGCATCGACAGCTCGCCACGCACAGCCGGGTTGTTGCCGCCGAGGCGATGGAGCTTGGCGCGCGCGAGCGCGATCGAGCGATGAGCGGCCGCGTAGTCATTGGTGACCACGCCGTGGTGGTTGGCAAGTGCGGCGTAGCCAATGGCCGCCTCGAGATCGCGGCCCATCGTCTCGGCGAGCGAGATCGCCGCATCGAACGAGGCAACGGTTTGCTCGACATCCTCGACGTCGGCGTAGAGCTGTCCGAGCTCGATCAACCCGAGGAGCTCGGCGTTCTTGTCGCCGCGGGTGCGCGCCGCCTCGACGAGAGGCTTGGCGAGCGCGATGCCCTCCTTGAACTTGCCCAGCTCGTTGAGGTTCTCGATCTCGCGCAGCTGTGCCGTTACCTCCGCCGTGGTCGACGATGCCGTCTTGGCGCGCGCGAGTAGCGTCTGCGTGTCCTCGCACGGCTGTGGATCGAACATCGCCCAGGCGCCGCTGGTCGACCGGCTCACGGTGCCCTTGTCGGCCCGCTGCATCAGCGAGACGAATCCGGCGAGCCCGCGCCTGCGATCGGCAAGACAGCTCTTGCGCGCGAGCTCGATGATGCGCGCCTCGTCGGTCCGCCGGCACGTCGCGCGCGCCTGCTTGCCGAGTGCGTCGGAGTAGCGTAGCAGCACCTTCTCGGTGCGCGTGAATGCCGCGTCCGCGCCAGGCATTCCGGTGGCGACGTAGGCGACGCGCGCGTGCACACGCTTGATCGGATCGAAGACCGAACGCATGTCCTCATCGGCGGCGTCACAAGCGGCCGCGCGGTCACGATCGCGAACGAGCGCCAGACCACCGATGCCCGCACCTGCGAGCACCACCACTCCGGCGAGCGCGAGCGCGAGCCGTCGCTTCGTGCGCGGAACGGCGGCCTCGCGCAGCGCGGACAGCAGCGCCGGCATGTCGGGGTAACGCGACGCCGGCAACACGGCGAGCCCGCGCTCGAGCACGGCACGCACGCGCGGCGGCACGTCGGACTTCGGCGGCAGCCACGGCTGCTGCTTGATGATCGATTCCTCGAGCGCGGCCAGCGTGGCACCCAGGAACGGACGCCTGCCGTAGAGCAGCTCCCACGCAACGACGCAGAACGCGAACTGGTCGCATCGCGCATCGACGACATCGCCGTTGATCTGCTCGGGCGCCATGTACGCCGGCGTGCCGAGCAGCATGCCGGTCACCGTCATGCGCGCATCGAGCGGCGTCGACTTCGACAGCGGCTTCTCGCCGGTCGGCGAGGCACCGACGCGCGCGAGCCCGAAGTCACCGACGCGCGGGCGGCCATCGTCTCCGACGAGCACGTTCTCGGGCTTGAAGTCGCGGTGCACGAGGCCTGCCGCATGGGCCGCGGCGAGGCCGTTACCGGTCTCGAGCAGCATCGCCATGATCTCGCGCCAGTTGTACGCCTTGGCGCCGCGCCAGCCACGCAGGGTCTCGCCGCGCACGTACTCCATCGCGACGTAGAGGCGATCGTCGACGGTTGCGACCTCGAACACGGTCACCACGTTCGGATGCGCGAGCTTGGCCATCGCCATCGCCTCGCGGTGCAGCCGCTCGCTGTTGCTACCGGCGCGGTGCAGCTTGAGCGCGACCTCTCGATCGAGCGTGATGTCACGCGCGAGATACACAGTGCCCATGCCGCCCCGGCCGAGCACGGCATCGATCACGTAGCGCTCGTTGATCGAGACGTCGATGAAGTTGGCGAACGGCTCTGGATCGTCGGCGCGCGCGGAGTCAGCCGCAGGCGTACCGATCGCGAGTGGGGTATCGGCGACCGCCGCGGCGATGATGCGCCGGCAGCTCTCGCACGAGTCGATGTGGTTCTCGATCTCGGCGAACTTGTGCGGTTCGAGCGAGCGCTCGACCATCGCGACAAGCAAATTATCGTCGGGACACGCCAAGCGATGACCTCACCCGGGGAACTTCTTGCGAAGGCGCGCGGCTGCGATCGGCGTCGGATCGAAGCCGGTCTCGGCCTTGATGAGATCGATCATCTGCTGCATGCCCGCGGCCTTGTTCTTGTGCGTCATGTAGAACTTCGAGATCACGGCGTCGAGCACCTCGGCACCGACCTGCGTCGCGACGTCCTTGTAGAAGAACGCGCCCTGCATGTACGGCAGGTTCGTGAACAGCTTGTCCTGGATGATATCGATCTGGTTGCAGCCGCCGGTCGGCCACGCAGGCGCGCCGCCCTCGGCGATCGCAGCGTCCAGCTCCTCCTGGTAGTCGGCCCAGATCTGCGTCTCCATCGACGGCGCGACCTGCGACAGCGCCCGCGCCGCGAGATAGCTCGTGGTGCCCTCGGACAGCACGAAGTCCTCCCAGCAGCGGATGCGCACGCCGTCACCAAACCAGCCGTGCACGGCTTCGTGAACCTGCGTGACCTGGTCGTCCATCGCGTCCTTCGCGACGTGGAAGAACGGGTGATGCTCCATGCCGCCGTACATGCCTTCGCCCCACACGACCGACACGGTGGCGACTTCGCGGCCAAACGTGTACGGCCCGAGCTTGGTCTCGAGCCAGTCGAACGCCTTGACGAGATTCTTGGTGCCGGCGAGTGCGGCGGTCTTGCCCTGCGGGAGCCAGTAGGTGCTGATCGTCGTGCCCGCAGGCGTCGTGCCCAGCTCCTGCTTGGTGTACGAGCCAACCGCCCACGCGAGCATGTAGGGCGGCGACTCGGCCTCGATCGTCTCGGGATAGATCGCCTGCTTGCCGCTCGGCACACCGTCGAGGTTGAGCGAGAACGTGGTGCCGTCCGCCGGATCGCTGTGGCACGGGAACAGGTTGCCGCACCAGTACGGCCACAGCACGGTGGAGCCGCCGGGCAGGAGGCCATCGGCGTTGGAGTGCTGCGCGAAGCCGTACTCGATCACGAGCTCGCCACGCACGTTGCTCACGCGGAGCTTGCCGTCGACCACCAAGAAGCGGCGGTTACCGCGCGAGTCGGTGACCTTCTTGATCGTGAGCCCGCCCGCTTCGAGCGCGACGCTGCCGGCTTTCTCGAGCTCGATGGTCGCGACCGCGGTCTGGGTGGCGAGGTCGACGTCGAGGTGGGTGGCCGCGATGTTGACGCCCGAGGCCGCGTCGGCCTTGCCATCGAGCCACACGTCATCGCCGGGATCGTCGACGTAGTCCTCGCTGGCACACGCTGTGAGCGCTGCCGCAAGCGACCACCCGAGGAGCCAGCGAGTGTTCATGCGGGGATAGCTCAGCAAGGGGAGGGCCAGCAAATCTTCGTGTGATGTCAGTCTCTTACGTAAGTGGTGGCTACTGGAGCGGTCGCCGCTGGACGGGCTACCATGGACCCCATGCGACTGCTGGCCCTGATCGTCCTCGTGGTGGGGGCCTGCAGCTTCACGCCGGGATCTATCCAGACGCTCTCGGATGCCGCGCCCGATGGGCCGCCGCCGATCACCGTGGGGTTCGCCAAGAGCTCGACGATGACCGACGAGTCGGTGCCGCTCACGCAGATCCGCGTGTTGCTGTCCAAGCCTGGCGATGCCGACATCACCGTCGCGTTCGCCGTCACCGGAGGCAGCGCGGATCGCCCGAATGATTTTCTGCTCGATGACGGTACGCTCACGTTCGCGCCCGGCGAGGTCGAGAAGACGATCGACATCACGGTCGGCGCCGACGGCACGGCCGAACCCGACGAGACGATCGAGCTCACGCTGACCAACGCGACCGGCCCCGGCGCGGTTCTCATCAACACGATGCACACGGTCACCATCAGCGCGAACACGCTGCCGCGCGTGACATTCGAGGCAACGATGTCAAACGCCGCCGAGACGACATCGCCCACGATCAACGTCGTGCTCGACAAGACGTCGCTGATCACGATCGCCGTCGAGATCGACGTGATGAGCGGGACAGCGACCGGCGGCGGTATCGACTACACGCTCGCCACGACCACGGTCACGTTCGATCCCGGCGAGACCACACAGCCGGTCACGCTCACGGTGATCAACGACCCGCTCGACGAAGCAAACGAGGACGTCATGCTCGAGCTCGCGAATCCAACGAACGTGGTGATCGGAACCGAGAGCACGCGCGAGCATGTGATCAACGACGACGATGCTGCGCCGACCGTCGGGTTCGACATGGTCGCGTCCACCGTCGGCGAGGGCGGCACGATGGTCGACCTCGCGGTCTCGCTATCCGCGATCAGCGGCAAGAGTTTCGACGTGCCGTTCTCGATCGGCAACACGGGCACCGCTGCGTCGACCGACTACTCCGTGGTCACCGCGTCACCGCTCGCATTCCCAGCCGGCACGCAGACGCAGAACATTCGCATCAACATCGTGCAGGACGTGCTGGCGGAAACCAACGAGACGATCGTCGTCACGCTTGGCGCACCGAACCCGATGGCCAACGCGACGCTCGGCGCCACCACGCACACGGTCACGATCACCGATGATGACGAGACGTGCCTCGGCACCGGCAACTACGCGCTGTGCTTCACGCCGCCCACGGCTGCGGTCGCGGTGGCGGGCGCGATCAACACGGATACCAGCCCCCTGTGCTCCGCTGCGGGTCCGCTCTCGGGTTGGACCGGCGGACCGAGCTCGTGCTTTGTCGTCGGCACGAGCATCAGTGTGGCCGCGACGCAGGTCACTGGTTCAAAGCCGCTCGTGCTGTTCGCGACCGGCGCAATCACCGTCACCGGCGACCTCGACGTCGCGAGCCACCGAGGCGGCACGACGGGGCCCGGCGCGAACACACCGTGCGCCGCGTACACGGACAATCCGCTCGACTCCACGTCCGGTGGCGGTGGCGGTGCGGGCGGCACATTCCGCACGGCGGGTGGCCGCGGTGGTGAAGGTAACGGTGCGAACAACAGCGAAGGCTCCCCGGTCGCTGTTGGCACCGCGCCCACGGTGTTGCGCGGTGGATGCCCGGGCCAGAGAGGCGGTCATGGCGCCGGTAACAACGGCGGCGATCCGGGCGCCGGCGGCGGCGCCGTGTACCTCGTCGCGGGCAGCTCGCTCACGATCAACAGCGGCGTGACGATCAACGCGAGCGGCGCCGGCGGTGACGCGCGAGTCGCGCCAGATGCAGGCCTCTTCGCTGGCGGCGGCGGTGGTGGTTCGGGCGGCATGATCAAGCTGCACGCGGCGTCGTTCACCGTCAGTGGCGCCCGCCTGATGGCGAACGGCGGTGGCGGCTCGTCGGGCGCAGACAGCGACGTTGCGGGCGCCGACGGATTCGACGCATCCACCGTGCTGCCGACATTCGGCGGCGCAGCCGGCGCCAACATCTTCGCCGGCGCCAGCGGTGGCACGGGATTCGGAACATCCACGACCAGCAACAACGCCAGCGACGGCAACTCCAACCAGGGCGGTGGCGGCGGTGGCGGCGGCGGCGGTTTCGTCGCGAGCAACCTCGCGCTCTCGGGCGCCACGGTCAGCGCCGGCGATATCGATCCGTAACCGCCGAGCTACGCGAAGTTGGTCTTCCACACCTGCTGCAGGCGCGCGTCCTCGTCGACGGCGACCGCGATCGCATGCAGGCGCGGGCAGTGCTCCTTGAACCACTCGCGGCGCGGACGCCAGCGCGTCATCACCGAGACGTAGAGATCGAGTGCAGACGGGCGATCACCGAGGAACCACGGCGCACGCACCGAGCCCTCGACCAGGCGCCACAGTGACTCGCGATGCTCGTCGGTCGAGGCGCGCAGCTTGTCGCCAGCATCGCCGACCCACTTCTTCGGAGCGTCGCCGTACGTGAACGTCGGGTAGATCGCAGCGACGAGGAACATCAGCCAGCGCAGCAGCTCGCGCCGCAGTGGATCGCGCACGGCAGGCACGAGGCCCAGGTCGGGCACGAGTCCGTCGATGTAGAGAATGATCGCGGCGCTCTCGGTCATCACGGTGCCGTCGGGCAGCGTCACCGTCGGAACCTGCGCGAGCGGATTGCCGGCGGCGACGAGCTTGTCGTGGCCCTCGGTCTTCTCGTAGTTCGCCTCTTCGCGATCGTAGTCGATGTTCGCGAGCACGAGTGCCGCCTCGACGATGGCCGAGCCGCAGCCCTTGCAGCCGAGCACGTGCCACTTGCCCGTGCCGGTCATGCTTTCTTCGCGCCCTCGCGATCGACGGCGAGCCCCATGCTGTGGAAGCCCTTGTCGACGTAGATCGTGGTGCCCGTGATGCCGCTCGCGAGCGGGCTGCACAGGAACGCCGCGGTCGCGCCGACTTCCTCGGCGGTGAGGTTCTCGGTGAGCGGCGAGTTGCGCTTCGCGTAGTCAACCATCTCGTCGATGAATCCGATCGCGCTCGCGGCGCGCGATGCGTACGGGCCCGCGGAGATCACGTTGACACGATGGCCATACTGGCGGCCCGCCTCGTAGGCGAGCGTACGCGTGTCCGACTCGAGCGCGGCCTTCGCCGACGACATGCCGCCACCGTAGCCGGGCACGGTGCGCAGACTCGCCATGTACGACAGCGACACGAACGCACCGCCTGGCTTGCGCATGATCGGCGAGAACTGCTGGACCATCGACACCATCGAGTACGCGGAAGCCGACAGCGCGCCGAGGTAGCCACGGCGTGACGTCTCGAGCAGCGGCTTTTTCACCTCGGGACCGTTGGCGAGGCTGTGCACGACGATGTCGAGCGCGCCGTCGCCGAGATCGGTCTTCATCGCAGCGGCGAGGCCACCGATCGTGAAGTCACCTGCATCGCGATAGCGGCGGTTGTCGCGCAGCTCTTGCGGCACGTCCTCGAGGCGATCGAAATCGGCATCGAGCGGGTAGATCTTCTCGAACGCGAGCTTGCCGCCACCCGACAGGTTCATCGACGCGTCGAACTTGCCGCGCTCGAGCATGGTTCGAAAGATGCCGAGGGCCGGCGGCCAGCAAGCAACCGAGACCTTGGCGCCTGCTTCGGCGAGGGCCTTCGAGATCGCCCAGCCAAATCCTCCGTCGTCCGCGACGCCCGCCACGAGTGCGCGCTTGCCGGTCAAGTCGATGCTCAGCATGGGCGCGAGTCATCGCCCGAAACGACGTGTCGCGCAAGCCACGTGAGGGCAAGTCCCGGCTCTGCCCGGGCGCGCAGCGCCGCCGAAGGCGGTGCGAAGGTTATCGAACCCAGTTACAGTCGCAACGTGTTGCGACGATTGAAGAGCTCGGCGATTCGCGCCGCGATGAAAACGGCGTGGATCGTGGATCTCGCAGGGCGCGGTCGCTCGCAGGGGCCGGATGCCGTGCTCGATCGCCAGGTCGCCGCAGCCCTCGAGTACCAGCGCTTCGCGAAGCTGCCATCACTCGAGACGATGGACCCGGTTCGGGCGCGCATCTTCTCGGAAGCGAATCTCGATGCCGCCGAGCTGCCGCCGCAGCCGATGGCGCACGTGGTCGACACGACGGTCAGTGACCAGCGCACGCCCGTGCGGATCTTCGAGCCGATGAATGCGGGACCGAGCTGGATCATCTGGTTTCACGGCGGCGGCGGTGTGATCGGCTCGATCGCCGGCTCGGAGCGCGTGTGTCGCTACCTCGCTGCGCGCACCGGCCACACCGTTGCATCGGTGGGCTATCGCCTCGGTCCCGAGGACAAGCACCCCGCCGCGATCGATGACGCGTGCGGCGCGTGGGAAGCACTCGTTGACCGGATCCCGGCGGGCGGCCGCGCGGTGGTCGGCGGCGATAGCTTCGGCGGGTTCCTCGCCGCCCACGTCGATCACTGGACCCGCGAGGCAGGGGTCCGGCAGCCGGACCTCCAGGTGCTTGTCTACCCGATCACCGATTTGCGCCTCGTCTCGCCGTCCATCGATAAGTACGCCGACGGCTACTTATTGACGAAGGCGATGATGCAGTACTTCCTGGGCCACTACCTGAACGACACCGACGACAAGGAGGCGGCATCCCCGTACTTCTGGAACGATGTCGCGGGGTCCGCGCCGGCTCTCGTGGTCACGGCCGGGTTCGACCCGCTCGTCGACGAGGGGGATGCCTGGGCCGCACGCCTCACCGAGGCCGGGGTCGCCGTCCACCACCGCCGCTATGACTCACTCGTTCACGGCTTCTTGTCGCTCGCCGGCATCGTCCGGGCAGCCCACGTGGCCGTCGACGAGATGTGCCAGGAAATCGTCGGATCCGCAGCGTGGTGATACGATGAGCGCGTGCACGTTCTCGTCGCTGTAGCTGACGTCGGCACGGGCGTTCAGCTCGAAGAGGCCGTCAATCAGGCCGGCTTCGACGCGCGTTGGGACGGAGCCCAGGTCGATGGCCCGCGCGGCGCATCGACGCCCGAGGTCGTCGTGGTCGATGCCGATCATCTCGGCACGCGACTCGCCGAGGTTGCCGCGCTATGGCGCGATCATGCGAGTGTGCCCGGCGTGATCGCGGTCGGCACATCGACCACTGCGCGCGCGCAGGCACCGATCGCGCACGTGTCCCTGCTCTCCCCCACCGCGTCATCAGCGACGCTGGCCACTGCGATCCGCGAGGCCGCGAAGCTGCGGCTCTCGAGTGGCATGCGGTGGGCCGTGCTTCGCGCAGCGCTGAAGTTGCCGCCCGCCGAGAACACCGTGCAGGCGTGGCCGGCGACGCTGCTCCATGCACGCAACGCCGACATGGAGCTGGCGCGCAACGCGCTGCGCTGGCACACGACGCACTACGCGACGACCACGCCGCTCTACGATGAGATCAAGGCCGAGCGCATCCTCAGCGTTCCCGAGCTCGAGACCAGCGCGCACTTCGACGGCACGAAGACCGTGCAGAATGTCGTCAAGGTCGGTCCGCTCGAACCGGCCGCGACCGCACGCCTGCTGTGGGCGCTGACGTCGATGGGAGCGGTCACACTCACGGCGAACGTCCGCGATGTCGCGACGCCCGGCCGCCGCGCGCTCGACGAGCTCCGCACGCACCTTCGCGCGCGCAATCAGAAGCTCGAGCGCAGCACGTTCTTCGACGTGCTCGAGATCTCGCCGCTCGCCGAGCACGAAGAGATCGATGCGGCTTATCGCCTGCTCGGTGCGCGCTACTCGCCCAAGGCAATGTCGCGCTTCGATCTGGCCGAGCTCACACCGATGGTGCAGCCGACCTGGGACATGGTCACCAAGGCACGCACGACGCTGCTCGATCACGCGCAACGCGGCCGCTACACCGATTGGTTGCGCGAGAACATCTCGAAGCTCGAGACCGTGTGGGCGATCAGCGCCGAACGGATGGAAGATGCGGCCACTGCGTTCTCGCGCGGCCAGAGCATTTTGTCGCAAGGCGACGCGCATCGCGCGATGGGTGAGTTCGCACGCGCGTGTCGCAATCACCCGGGGCACCCCGACTACGAGGCGAACCTGGCGTGGGCGCGGTTCCGGGTACAGGTCGCGTCCGGCAAGGACCAGCGCGAGGCGGCCATGGGCGAGCGGCTCGCCGTCGAGGATCAGCTGGCCGGGCGGCGACCGTGGCCCCGCGCCCTGGTCGCGCTGGCGCTGCTGTGCGCGGCGGGGGGCGACGCCGATGCCGCCCGCTGGCACCTCCACATCGCGCTGCAGATCGATCCGAATGTTCCGGCTGCCGCGCAACTCGCGCAGCGGCTAGGATTGCGTCGTTGAGAGAGATCCAGGATCGCCTCCACGCAGCACGAGCCGGAACCATCGAAGCCGAGCTCGTCGCGATCGCGTGCGAGCAGACGGGCGCCGAGCACGGCGCGCTGTTCGTGTGGGACAAGCAGGCGAACGGTCTGGTGCTCGTGCATCACGTCGTCAACGGGGTCACGGTCACGCTGCCCCGCATCGTGCGCAACGACGGTCCCAAGGCCGGAATCGCGATGCACGTGTTCGACACCGACAAGCCGCTGCTCGTGGCGGACACCTCGCGCGACGAGCACTACACGCGCTACCTGATCGACGTCGGTTGTATCGCCGCCGCGCCGATCAACTATCAGCGCCGTCCGATCGGCGTGCTCACCGTGTCGTCGCGCGATCCGCGTGGTCTCACCGAGAAGACACTGCGCGAGATCTCGGCGATCGCGGAGGTCGCCGCACCGCTGCTGCGCCGCGTGCAGGTCGACAAGCTGTCGCGTGCGGCGACCGGCCGGCCGCTGATGATCAAGGGCCTGTCGACGGCGTGGCACGAGGTCGAGCGCAAGATCGAGCTCGCCGCACCGACAAACGCGCCGATCCTGATCCGCGGCGAAAGTGGCACCGGCAAGGATCTCGTCGCCCGCGCGATCCACTGGAACAGCACTCGCGCCGACAAGCCGTACGTCACCGTGAACTGCGCGGCGATTCCCGAGACGCTGCTCGAGTCGATCCTGTTCGGCCACGTCAAGGGCGCCTTCACCGGCGCGAGCTTCCACAAGGTCGGCGAGTTCCAGAAGGCCGATGGCGGCACGCTGTTTCTCGACGAGGTCGGTGAGCTGCCGGTGATGTTGCAGGCCAAGGTCCTGCGCGCCGTCGAGCAAGGCGAGGTACAGCCGCTCGGCTCCAATGATCCGCCCGATCGCGTCGATGTCCGGCTCATCTGCGCGACGAACCGCGACCTCGAGGCGATGGCAACCACCGGCGCGTTCCGCGACGACCTGTTCTACCGCCTCAGCGTGATGACGCTCGAGCTGCCGCCGCTGCGCAGCTACAAGGACAACATCGAGGTGCTCGCGAACGTGTTCCTCGAGACGAGCTCCACCGCGTATGGCAAGCCGACGCCGCGGCTGGGCCCCGACGTGCTGGCGCGATTCCATGCGTACGACTTTCCCGGCAACATGCGCGAGCTCAAGAACACGATCGAGCACGCCGTGATCCTGTGTACCGGGGACGAGCTACGCGTCGAGGATCTGCCGAAGCCGTTGCAGGACCGTGCGCCGCGCAACCCGCGTGCGCCGACGGCGCCGATCCAACAGACGCTCGATGAGGCGAGAGAGAAGTGGCTCGCTCCGCTCGAGAAGCAGTACCTGACCGACCTGCTCGCGAAGCACGGCGGCAACGTGAAGGCCGCGGCGAAGGCCGCCGGTATCAACACCGTCACGCTGTACCGGCTGCTCAAGCGGCGCGGCCTGCACCTCGGCCGCACGATCAGCGTCTCGAAGTCGAACTAACCGAAACGGCCAACGGGGAGACTCGCATCGCTGCGAGCGCTCCCCGTTGAAAAGCTAAGACGCGGGCGCCACTTTGGAGGCGGCGCCCTACGAAGTCGGACTTAGATGAGGTCGAGCGAGGCGAGGACCGACTTCACCGACGTGACGCCCGCGGTCGCGGCCGACTTCGTGGTGTACATCTGGCTGACGCCGACGATCTGGCCGTTCTGCGCCGTGAGCGTGAAGTAGAAGCGGCTGTCGGTCGAGGTCTTGATGGTGAACGAACCCTCGAGGGCCGCCGCGTCCTGAACCGCGAACGCGCCGTTCCACGCCGCCGCCTTGGTGCTGTAGTTCTCCGACGACAGGACGACCTGGCCGTTGCCGGCGTGGAGGTTGAAGTGGAAGCCGTTCGCACCCTCGTCCACCGCGACGCGCGCGCCGGTCGTGTTCGACTCGAGCTTGTCGAGGTAGCTGTTGACCGCGTTCACGCACGAGGTGATGGCGCGGGTCGCGCTCGACTTGGTCGAGTACGCCTGGGTGAACGCGATCGTCTCGTAGTTGGCCGCGCGCAGGTGCAGGCTGTATCGGCCGGTCGGGGTCTTGTTGGTCGCGTACATCGCGGGGTCGACACCATTGTCGAGGACCGAGAGGAGACCGTTGAGCGCGCCGGTGCGCGAGGTGTAGCCCTCGGACGTCAGCAGGATGCGGCCGTTGCCCGACACGACGTGGAAGCGGAACTGGCCGTCTGTCGACTTCCAGAGGTCGACCTTGCCGGGCGCGCTGGCGTTGGACTCGGCGTCAGAAAACTCGTCGTTGATCTCGTCACCGCTGGTGGCGCAGCCGATGGCCGAGAGAGACGCGAAGGAGAGAGCGAGGACCGTGATAAGCGAGGTGACGTTGCGCATGTTGATGGTCGTTCCCTCATACAAAGGGTGGACCACATGTAGGACAAGGTAACCGTGCGAAACTCGGACACTCCGATCCAGGCAGAGTTGCATTCGTGCAACTAAAATTGCTCGAATGACATATTCACAGCCATGAATTACATCTCTGGATAAGTACATTCAGAGACATGCGCATCTTGTGCGCGTCCGGCGGGGCTCTCAGTCGTATCGCAAACCCTCGACCGGTCTCAGCGATGCGGCGCTCTGAGCGGGTGCCCAGGTGGCGCCGAGCGAGATGGCGAGGGTGATGCCAGCGACCAGGACGACCTCGAACCAGCGGACGTCGATCGGCAGGCGATCGATCAGATAGACCTTGGGATCGAGGTGGTAGCCGTACGAGCTGACCACATAACAGGTGACCAGGCCGATCGCGACGCCGATGACGGTACCGATGCCGCCGATCGCGAAGCCGAGGATCTGAAACACGCGGGCAACGCTGGACGACGTCGCGCCCATCGACTTCAAGATCGCGATCTCGCGGGTCTTGTCGGTGACCATCATCGTGAGCGCCGAGATCATGTTCACGGCCGCAACGATGATGATGAGCGTCAGGATGATCACGAGCGCGAGCTTCTGGAGGTTCAGCGCGGTGAACAGGTTGTGGTTGAGCTCGTACCAGTCCTGCACCTGATACGGCGGACCGCCGAGCGCACGTTCGAGCTTCACGGCGATCTCGCTCGCGCGGTCGACATCCTTGACCTTGAGCTCGACGCCCATCACCTGATCGCCGCGACCGACGAGCTCCTGCGTATCGTGCAGCGAGGTGTACATGAGGCGGCGGTCGTACTCGTCGAAGCCGCTGTAGAAGATGCCGCTGACGCGGAACTTGCGCGTGCGCGGCGCGCTCGACTTGGCGCGCCAGGTGTCGAAGTCGATGTTCGAGAGTGGGACGACGACCGTGACATCGTCGCCGACCTTGGCCTTGAGCTTGTGGGCGAGCTCCTTGCCCATGATGATCGGCGGCAGCTGGCCGGCGGGCGTCTCCTCGCCGAGGACGCTGACGGAGCCCACGATCATGTGCTGCTCCAGGTCGAGCACACCCTTCACGAGCTTGGGATCGACGCCCTTGATCGCGACGCCGGAGAGCTCGCCCTTGCCACGCGTGACGAGCATCTCGGCGAAGATGAACGGCTGCACCGCGATGACCTCGGGGTCGATCTCGGCGGCTGTCTTCATCACGTCCCGGTACTCCGCGAACGTGGCCTGCGACTTGAGCACGATCACGTGCGCGTTGACGCCCAGGACCTTGTCGCGAAACTGCTGCTGAAAGCCGGTCGTCACCGCGAGCACGATCGTGAGCGCGGCAACGCCGAGGGCGACGCCCAGCACGCTGACGCTCGTGAACACGGTGAACAGCGACAGCAGCAGGAACACCGACGTGGAGATCATGCCGAGCACGAGCGTGAGCACGCCGTACGGGCTCGAGCCGCTCGATAGCAGCACCTGGACGAGGCCGCCGATCGTGATCAGCGCGGAACCGCCGGCGCACAGCAGCATCATGCGATCGCGGCGACCCGCGTAGAGGTATCGAGCCGCGACCACCATCTCGTACGGCCGGCGTACGAGGTAGCGAACGAGTGCGATCGCGAAGGCGGCCGTGAGGACGCCGGCGATCAGCTTCAACCAGAAATACACGACTCAGCTTGCCTCGCTGTTAGCGTTTGCGCCAGCCACGCGGCGGGCGATTCAGCGACACTACCGGGGGCGGCAGGTTGCACTGTGGCCGAGGTCACCGGAGACAGATCCGAACACTGTGACCGTCGTCTAGGCGCTGAGCGTCAGCTTGTCGCGAAAGCGTGCAATCAGCTCGGTGTTCGCGCGCCGGCCGCGCGCATCGACGAGCATGCGCATCGCGAGCGACGCACCGATCAGCGGATTGCCTCGGCGCGACGTGCGCGCGAGCTCGAGCACGAGCTTGGCCCAGAACATCCACGGCAGCGGCGGCTGCGTGCCGTGCGCCAGGATCTTGAGGCGCAGATCCTCGAGAGTGGGCTCGACGGTCGCGAGCGCCTTGCGGCCTTGCTCGGCGCCGGCCGTCAGAACCGCGTTGAGCCGCTCCTGCTCCGGTTCGGTCGCAGCGCCGGCGAGCTCGAGCGCGCACGAGCTCGTCGCTCGCAAGATCGCGTCGTGATCGAAGCCGCGCAGCGTCGCCAGATATGGCAGCCACTCGGCGCGCGGGACATCGATCCACGCGGTGCGCGGGGCGTCGACTGCCGGCATCTTGCGGACCCACTCGACGATCTCGCGGGGCGCAGCGACATCACGGAGAAGATCGGCGGGGAGCTTGGGCGGGCGCAGAACCATCGAGCACACGGTATCCCGAAGCGGCGTACAATTGCTCGATGGGCTGGGCGGTCATGGCTGCGATCGTTGGCACGCTCGGCTGCGGGCGGCTTGCGTTCGATCCGACGTCGGGTTGCCCCGATCCGTCGGTCGAGCAGGAGGTGAGCATCCCCGGCCGCTACGTGGCGCCGAGCGGTGGCTCGGATACGAATCCCGGCACCGAGGACATGCCATTCGCCACGATCGCCCACGCGCTCATGGCCGTCGCGACCGGCGAGGCGGTGATCCTGATGGACGGGGTCTATAGCGAGCGCCTCGTCGTGGACGTGAACGATCGTACGGTCGTTGCCGCGAATGACGGCCGCGCGATCTTCGATGGTGGCGGCACGACCATGCCGTGCGAGATCGTCGGGACCAACCTCGTCATCGAGGGCGTGCACTGCCGAAACGGCATTCCCGCGGCGTTCAACGTCGCCGCATCTGCAGACGTCACTGTGCGCCGCGTGACCGCACACACCGCTGTGTCGCAGACCGTGTTTCGGATCTACGACAGCGCCAGGATCCTGCTCGAGGATGTGGCAGCGTGGGGTCCCGCCAGCAGCGACTACTTCGTCACCAACAGCTCGTTCGTCACGCTCCGCCGCTGCTGGGCGCGCTGGGAAACGACCGACGACATGTACAGCTCGGTGCTCGTGCTCAGCGCCGGGGCGTCCGACTCCATCGTCGAAAACTGCGTGCTCATGTCGAACGCGCCCTACGACCCCATCAAGGCCACCGTCGGCCTCCACGTCGGATCGGTGGCGATGCAGTCCGACCGCAATCGGCTGCTCGGGAACGTGGTCTACGGCATGCCGAACTGGGGGACCGTGGTTTCGACCGAGACATCGCTCATCCGTGGCAATCGCTTCGTCGACACGGTGCTGATGACCTCCGGCGGCGGCTTCTACCAGCGCGCGGATTCCGATTTCGGCATCGAGCGTCTGACCTCGGTCGAGATGCAGGGAGACGGGATGCTGATCCAGGCCCACACGACCGAGCCCAAAGATGTCGGCTTCGAGATCGCTGGCTACGTGCGGGACTCGGTGCTCGGCGTGGCCGACCACGGCTTCAACGTGGATGGTCCGTACATCACGAACGTCGTCCACACCAACAACACGCTGTATTCGGTCTCGGAGCCGTGGCGCGGCGACATCACGCAGGACCCCAGCGAGACCGTCGTCGATCCCAACTACGACAAGGCCACGTATGGCCTCGGCGCGTACCTCATCCAGAACGACCTTGGGACCGGCGCCGAGGTGTTGATGCGATACGAGGGCGGCGTGCTCACCGGGCAGTCGCTGTGGCCCTGGCCGATGGAGGAGCGCATCCTGCGCGAGTCCGGCACGAGCGTGACGTACGAGAGTGGCGGCGGGATCTGGCGCACGCTTCCCGAGACCGCCACAGAAGCCTGTCCGTAGCGGGAGTTGCGCGGGAATAGATACAAACAGTCTTGACTGACTGTTTCTTGGGCGGTACATCGTTTGGGCATGCCAGAGGCCGCGCGGGTACCGAGGACGCAGCAGCAGCGACGCGATGAGACGCGACGCGCTCTCCTCGATGCCACCGTCGAGAGCCTGATCGAAGTCGGCTTCGCGCGCACCACGACGCTCGAGGTTCAGCGGCGCGCCGATGTCTCGCGCGGTGCCCTGCTCCATCACTTCCCATCGAAGGCCGAGCTGCTCGTCGCGGCGGTCGATCACCTCGCCGAGATGCGCGCCCGCGAGCTCAAGCTGCTCGCCGCGCAGCTGCCTGACGAGCGCGCGAGTCGCGCCCGTACCGATGCGGTGCTCGAGCTGCTGTGGCAATGCTTCTCCGGCACGTTCTTCCAGGTCGCGATGGAGCTGCGCACTGCAGCGCGCACGGATGCCGAGCTGCGCCCCGTGCTCGTCGCCGCCGAGCGTGCACTCCGCGAGCGCATCCTCGGTCAGGCCCGCTCGCTGTTCGGCAAGGACGTCAGCGAGCATCCCGGCCTCGAGCGCGCGCTCGACTTCACGCTGCAGTTCATGATCGGCGCCGCGATGTCGGCCGTTCTCCACAAGGAGGACAGCCGGCTCCGCGAGCTCATCGAAGATTTCAAGACGCTGTTTCCAGCGGTATTGACCAACGCAGTAACCAAGCGACGCACCAAGGTGGCCAGATGAGCAAGGAACTACGATTCGACGGCAAGGTAGCAATCGTCACGGGCGCCGGCGGCGGCCTCGGCCGCAGCCACGCGCTGCTGCTCGCGTCGCGAGGCGCGAAGGTCGTCGTCAACGACCTCGGCGGCAGTCACACCGGTGAAGGCAAGAGCTCGTCGGCGGCCGACAAGGTCGTTGCCGAGATCAAGGAGAAGGGTGGCGAGGCAGTCTCGAACTACGACTCGGTCACCGACGGCGACAAGATCGTCAAGACGGCGATCGACACGTTCGGCAAGATCGACATCCTCATCAACAACGCCGGCATCCTCCGCGATGTCTCGTTCCAGAAGATGACGCAGGCCGATTGGGACCTCGTCTACCAAGTTCACGTGCTCGGCACGTTCAAGATCACGCACGCGGCGTGGAACTACATGCGTGATGCCGGCTACGGCCGCATCGTCAACACGTCATCGGCCGCTGGCATCTACGGCAACTTCGGCCAGGCGAACTACGCGATGGCCAAGCTCGGTATTCACGGCTTCACGCAGACGCTCGCGGTCGAGGGCAAGAAGCGCAACATCGTGGTCAACACGATCGCGCCGATCGCCGGCTCGCGCATGACGGAGACCGTGCTTCCGAAGGAGCTGCTCGAGGCGCTCAAGCCCGAGTACGTCTCCGCGCTCGTCGCCAAGCTCGCGCACGAGGGCACCGAGGACACCGGTGGCCTGTACGAGGTAGGTGGCGGCTTCTACGCCAAGCTGCGCTGGGAGCGCGCCGTCGGCAAGACGTTCAAGCTCGGCCGCAGCATCGGCCCCGAGGACGTCGACGCATCGTGGAAGACGATCTCGAGCTTCGACAAGACCGAGCATCCCGGCTCGATCGCCGAGTCGATGCAGCCGATCATGGCGAACGTCGAGGCCGGTCCGAGCAAGGGCGGCAACGAATTCATCGACGTCGACCAGGCACTCGGCTTCACCTATCCCGAGCAGCAGTGGACCTACGACACGCGCGACGTGTCGCTCTACGCGCTCGGCGTCGGCGCCGCGAAGGACCCGACCAACGAGGCCGATCTCGCGCTCGTCTACGAGATGAGCGGCAAGGGCATGAAGGTCCTGCCGAGCTTCGGCGTGGTCCCCGCGATCACGATGGTGTTCGACCAGGCCAAGAAGGGCATCACGGCGCCCGGTCTCAACTTTGGCCTCGATCGCGTGCTCCACGGCGAGCAGTACACCGAAGTGATTCGCCCGCTGCCGACCAGTGGCAAGCTGACGACGAAGGCCAAGGTCAAGGACATCTTCGACAAGGGCAAAAACGCACTCGTCGTCACCGAGTTCACGACGTACGACGACAACGGCGACATCCTGATCAAGAACGAGCTCACCACGTTCGTGCGTGGCGCAGGCGGTTGGGGCGGCGAGCGCGGCCCCAGCGCGGACATCAATGTTCCGCCCGATCGCGCACCCGACAAGGTGGTCGAGGACAAGACGTCTGATAACCAGGCCCTGCTCTATCGCCTGAGCGGCGACTGGAACCCGCTGCACGCGGACCCGGGATTCGCGAAGGCATTCGGCTTCGCCAAGCCGATCCTCCACGGCCTGTGCTCGTTCGGCTTCGCGACCCGCGCCGTTGCGCAGGCGTTCGCGCCCGACGGTGACCCGCGCTTCATCAAGAGCATCAAGTCGCGCTTCGCGTCGACGGTGCTTCCCGGCGAGACGCTGGTCACCGAGATGTGGAAGGAAGGCAACAAGGTCATCTTCCGCACCAAGATCAAGGAGCGCAGCGAGATCTGCATCTCGAACGCAGCGGCCGAGCTGTGGACCGAGCTGCCCAAGCCGAAGCCCAAGGCGGCGCCGGCAGCGGCAGCCGGTGCATCGGCCGCGGTGCCGAACACGACCGACATCTTCCGCGCGATCGGCACGTTCGTCGCGGGCAACCCGGCGACGCAGGAGAAGGTGAAGACCACGTTCCTGTTCAACCTCAACAACCCGACCGCGCAGTGGACGATCGATCTGTCCTCGCCGCCGGGCGCGGTGCACGAGGGTGCGGTCGGCAAGGCTGCGTGCACGCTCGACATCAGCGACGCGGACTTCATGGACATGGCGACCGGCAAGGCCGACGCGATGAAGCTGTTCTCGTCGGGCAAGCTGAAGATCAGCGGCGACGTGATGGCGTCGCAGAAGCTCGGCTTCCTCAAGAAGCTGACGCCCGAGATGGTGCTCGCCGAGACCAAGAGGCGTAGCGGTGGTGCGCCGCAGGCCGCCGCGGCCAGCGTGCCGGCGGACTACACGCCGACCACCGAGGAGGCGTTCGACGTGATCCAGGAGTTCCTCAACCAGAATCCGAGCGTCACCGAGAAGGTCGGCGTGGTCTATGGCTGGAAGGTCGGCGACAAGCAGTACACGCTCGATCTCAAGAGCGTGCCCGGTAAGGTCACGGCCGGTGGCGGCGCTGCCGAGTGCACGCTGGAGCTCGCGGAGGAAGACTTCCTCGCGATGACGCAGGGAAAGGCCGACCCGATGAAGCTGTTCACGAGCGGCAAGCTGAAGATCTCCGGCAACATCATGGCGTCGCAGAAGCTCAACTTCCTGTCGAAGATGGATCCGAGCAAGGCGATCGAGGTGATCGCCAAGAAACGCGGGCTCGCCGGTGGTGCCGCAGCGGCTCCGGCCGCCGCAGCAGCGCCGAAGCCGAGTGCCGAGGCAAACGCACCGAAGTTCTTCGCCGCCCTCGCCAAGCGCGTCGGCGAGAGCAAGGCGCTCGCCTCGGAGGTCCGCGGCAAGATCACCTTCAACGTGACCGGTCCCGATGCAACCCAGACCTTCGATCTCGGCGGCGGTGACGTAGCGACCACGCTGACGATCGCCGATGCCGACCTGCCCGGCCTCGCCGCCGGCAACACCAAGTCGCTCTATCAACACGGCAAGCTCAAGGTCGACGGTGATGTCACCGTCGCGCACCGCCTCGGCTTCCTCAAGGGTCTCGTCTAAGGAGAAATGACCATGCCTCGCAAAGTAAATGTCATCGGCGTCGGAATGGTTCCGTTCCAGAAGCCGGGTAAGTCCGAGGAGTACTACGTGATGGCGGAGAAGGCCGGTAAGGCCGCGCTCGCCGACGCGAAGGTTCCGTTCGATCAGGTCCAGCAGGCGTTCGCCGGCTACGTGTACGGCGACTCGACGTGCGGTCAGCGCGCGATCTACCAGCTCGGCCTCACCGGCATCCCGGTGTTCAACGTCAACAACAACTGCTCGACCGGTAGCTCCGCGCTGATGCTCGGCGCGCAGGCGGTCGCCGGCGGGATGGCCGAGTGCGTCATCGTCGTCGGCTTCGAGCAGATGGAAGCCGGCGCGCTGTCGGCGAAGTGGACCGACCGCGCGAACCCGCTCGACAAGTTCGTCAACGTGATGAACGAGGAGCAGGGCTTCAACTCGGCACCGCCGGCCGCGCAGATGTTCGGCGGCGCCGGTCGCGAGTACCGCTGGAAGTACGGAACCAAGAAAGAGACCTTCGGCAAGATCGCCGAGAAGGCTCGCCAGCACGCGTCGAAGAACCCGTACGCGCTGTTCAAGGAGACCTACTCGCTCGAGCAGATCATGGCGTCGCCCGAGGTCTTCGATCCGCTCACGCGCTACCAGTGCTGCCCGCCGACGTGCGGCGCTGCGGCCGCGGTGCTGTGCTCGGACGAGTTCGCGAAGAAGCACAACATCACGAACCCGGTCTACATCGCGGGCCAGGTCATGACGACCGACTTCCCGTCGACGTTCGAAGAGCACTCGATGATCAAGATGGTCGGCTACGACATGGCGAAGTCCGCCGCCAAGAAGCTCTACGAGCAGACCGGCGTGGGTCCCGAGGATGTCGACGTGGTCGAGCTGCACGACTGCTTCACGGCCAACGAGCTGCTCACGTACGAGGCGATCGGCCTGTGCAAGGAGGGCGAAGCCGAGAAGTTCATCTGGGACGGTGACAACACCTACGGCGGCAAGTTCGTCACGAACCCGTCGGGCGGTCTGCTCTCCAAGGGCCACCCGCTCGGCGCGACCGGCCTCGCTCAGTGCACCGAGCTCGTCTGGCACCTGCGTGGCCAGGCCGAAGCGCGTCAGGTCGAAGGCGCCAAGATCGGTCTCCAGCACAACCTGGGACTCGGCGGCGCCTGCGTCATGACCATGTACAAGCGCGACTGACGCGGCCAGGGCCCGCGGCGGCCGCGGGCCGATGCGATCAGGAGATGTCGACGTGCTTGACGAGCTCGGCGTCGGACATGTGAGTGTAGTCCGCGTCGTGGCTCCGAACGACGCAGGCCTCGAGCGGCGTCTTCAGCTCGCCACGAAGCTGACCGAGGAACGTCGGCGGAGCTACGAGCACGAGCCGTTCGAAGTCGCCCGCCTGGCGCTGAGTCTCGAGCTCTCCCGCAAGGAGTCGAGCGAAGTCGTGCTCGCCACGATCCTCGCGTGAATCGCTGCGATCGGTTTTCTCACGGCTGTGCTCGCGATCGAGCTTGCGCGCAAGGAGCCACGGCTGCTCTTTTCCGACGGTGTGGAACAAGCGAGCATGGCTGCCGTCAGCGACGAGGATCCAGGTTTGCGTCATGGACTGCCTTAGCACACAACACCGGTTGGGCCGCGTCCGCGACCAGCGTGGTCTCCCTCACGCGCACGGAGGCGACCCTACGCGGGTGGCTGTGGCGCTGACCACGCAGACCACGCGGCACAGCGAATGCTTGCTGTGGATCGCGGAGGTTGTCATGCGATTCATGGATGTTCATACGGGTATGAAAGGCATCGACCGCGCAGCGCTACGAGCTGCGCATCAGGCTGATGTCGCGATCGAGGATTCCGAGAACGTTCACTTCATTCACGCCTGGGCGGACCCGGAGAGCGGCAAAGTGTTCTGCCTATCCGAGGCGCCGAACAAAGAAGCCGTACTTCGGATCCACGAGCGCGCCGGTCATCCGACGGACGAGATCTACGAAGTACCGTTCGAAGTGACGTGAGCGATCACGGACGCGGGCGCAATGGAGCGGCTGCATCGCACAGTGGGCAGCGCTCTGCGACGATCGCGTTGTCGCACGCGTTACAGGCGTACGCGACGATGTGATAGCCGGGGTCGCCGAAGTCGACCGTCTGCTTCGGCTTGGGGCTCATGCCATCGCCGTAGCGCGCCTTCGCCGGCACGAGCGCCACCGCGAGCAGCTCGAGGTCGTTGCACTTGGGGCAGCGCTTGGGAACCGTGATGCGGCTCGGCTGCGACTGCACTTTGGCGTGCAGGCAGCTGGGCGCATTGCAACGGGGGCACATGTCGCTCGAGAACGCGACCGCAGCGCAGTACGTGCAGTAGATCGAGAACGTACCGTCGACGAACTTCTCGCCGTCGTGCGCCCAGCGACCCTCGTTGTTGGGCTCGCCCGCCATCACGACGAGGCTGCGATCGATGTAGCTCTCGATCTCGAGCACGGTCTTGCCGCACTTCGTGCAGCCCCCGTTCACGAGCTGGTCGAACTGATCCTGTGACAGCTCGCCCATGACTAGCGACGCTGCACGCGGGCGCCCTGCGCCTTGGCCATCTTGCGTGCGCCGGGATTCCGCTCGAGCACGCGACGCGCGAGCTTCTGCAGCTCGGGGTGTACGCGGAAGCGCGGGTCGAGGAACCGGCCGAGCTGGTTCATGTCGTCCTCGGCAAGCGTGACGAGATCGGCCTCGGCCTGCTTGCGGTTGTTCGCAGCGAACCGGGCGAACACACGAGCGACACGAATCTGCATGCCGATCTGCTCGCTGTCCTTCGGCGGAAGCTCGATCGTGTCGAGGAGCGCGAGCGCCTCCTTCGGCTTGCCGGTGCGTGCCCATGCCTCGCCGACGATCGATGCCGCGAGGGGGCGCGCTTGCTTGCGTTCCGGGTTGTCGAGGTTGATCGTGTCGGCGGCCTTGCGCGCGTCCTGCGTGCGACCGAGGCCGAGGTAGAGCTGCGTCTTGAGCAGCGCCACATCGTCCTGCATGCCGGGCGGGTAATCCTTGTGCGGCGTCTTCTCGATCAGCTTGAGCGCTGCGTTCGGATCGTCGGCGGCCATCAGCTGCGCGCGCGCGAAGACGTTGGTGGGCTGGTTGGCGTCCTTGCCGCCCTCGAGCTTGGCGAGCGCCTCGCGCCGCGCCTCGGGCGAGCTGGCGGCGCCCTGCAGCAGGCCGACGACCTTCTTCTGCTTGTTGATGAACCGATACGCGCGAATCAGCACGAACGCGAGGAAGCTCGTGAGGACGCCGAGGATGATCATGAAGATCAGCGAGCCGGTGCTGATCGCGAACGCCCAGAGGGCGAGCGTGATGCCGCCGATCCAGTACAGGGTCTTCCTCGGGATGCCCATCTCGGGCGGGGCCGGAGGGGCGGCGTCAGTCGTTTCGAGCTCGGTTGCCACGGCGGGCGGAATCTAGCTCCAATTGCCGTTCCTGTCGCTACCGACGGTGACCGCTGATTCGCTTTGCATCCGCGACGTTGACTCGCTACCACTGAGCGATGGCACCGCCCGTCGCGAAGGTCGCTCGGTTTGCGGTGATCCACGTCGCCCGGGCCGTCTGGGTCAGCCTGATGGTGCTGACGCCGCTGTTCGGGTTCTGGCTCGCCTCGTCGCTCGCCGCGTACCACAACGCGACCCAGTGGCTCGCGCTGCTCGTCGGGCTGATGCTGTTCCCGATCCTGCCCGCGGGCTGGGAGCTGGTCTACACGTGGCGACGCGCGCGGAGCAAGACGCTCAAGCCGGCGATCCTCACGCGCCTCGACCGGCTGGTGCTGCGCACCCTGATCATCAATGGCCTCTTCCTGAGCGGGATGATGTGGCAGGCGCGGACGGCGTCGTTCCGCGCGCTCGCCGTTCGCGGTGACTGGATGCTCGATGGCCACAGTGGTCCGATCGCCACGACGCTGCGCGGCTGGATGCTCGGCTTCGCCGACCGCTTCGATCGCCGCACCGTCAAGATCGACACCACCTACGGCGAAGGCGACGACGCGCCCGACGACGTCAAGCCGCCGCCCGAGCCGGTCGACGACATCGCGCCGCCGACGCCCGAGCTCGACAAGAAGCAGAACAGCGCGTGGCCGATGCCGAGCGCATTCCATCCGATCGTCGTCGCGATGCCCGACAGCGAGGCGGCGAGCGTCGAGGCGGTGGGTGCATACCTTGCGGCGCGCATCACCGACAAGCGCGAGCTCGCGAAGGCGCTGCATGACTTCGTCGTCAATCGCTTGAGCTACGACCACGACGCGCTGCGGCTGATCGAGGCACGCGACTACAAGAACGTGCCCGCGCAGACCGCCGAGGTCGTGTTCGCGCGGCGCTCCGGCGTGTGCGAGGGCTACGCGCGCCTGATGACTGCGCTCGGCAAGGCGGCGGGTATCGAGATCGCCTACGTCACCGGCTACATCCGCGACTCGGAGCGCCGGCTCGCGGTCAGCGACGACCCGTGGGACACGAGCCAGCGCGAGGCGCTCGAGGGCGTGGGCCACGCATGGAATGCGGTCAAGCTCGACGACGGCTGGCACCTGATCGACGCCACGTGGGACGACCCGACGAACAGCGAGCACACCACGACGTATCTGCTGCTGCCGCCGCGCCTGATGGCTTTCGATCACTATCCCGAGGACCGCGCGTGGCAGCTGCTGCCCGAGCCGCTGTCGCTCGGCGACTTCGTGCGCCAGCCGCTGCTATCGCCGGTCATCGGCGAGATGGGGTTGACGCTGGTGTCCCCGACGCGCTCGCAGGTCACCGTCGATGGTGAGCTCGAGATCCTGCTCGATAACCCGACCGACGCGAAGGTCAGCGCGCGCGCGATGCGCGACGGCAGCGCGGCCGGCAGCGAAGGCGAGCCGTGCAAGATCACCGCGGGCAAGCAGACGAAGATCACGTGTGACCTCGCCGACGGTGAATACGAGGTCCGCATGTTCGCCGCGCCGCTCGCCCGCACCACCGGTCGCGGCAGCTACACGCTCGACTACATCGGCTCGATCCTGGTCAACAGCAACTAGTCGCGGTGAACGAGGCGACGCCGCGCTCGACACGATGCGAGTGATGAAGCTGATCGACGAGCCGCGCTATCGCACCGGAAGCGAGCTGCTTGAGGGCATCGTTGCGATGTTCACGAAGATGACATGAGAGTCCATGTCCAAGGTGGCGTTCACGTTCGGGTTCACGTCGAGGTCAAGGTCAACGACCTTAACTGAGCGGCATTGCAACTAGTCGCGCCGCGCGACACTGTAATCAACCAGCTCGACCTCGACGGTGCCGACCTTGGACTCCATGCGCATGCGAATCGGGACCCGGTCGGCGTCGTCCGAGACCCACACGGAGAACGGTCGCTTGCCGTTCACGATTCCGTCGTAGCGAGCGGCCGGCGTGTTGCCGACGTGCTCACGCGCGCTGTCCGCGAGCGTCACCGGCATCGTGTGGTCGAGCAGTGACACGTGGGTCGCGTCGTGTGCGCCGGGCGCCGTGAACCAGCCGCGTAGCGTGCCGGCCGCACTGTGTGCGTTGTGATGGCGCTCCGCCACCGTCCACGTGCGCTTCGACGACGCGTGTCCCTCGCGCCACGCGGCATCGACCGTGATCTCCTCGGTCTCGGCGATCGCGAATCCGCTGTCGATGTCGACCGTCGTGGTGAGGTCCCAGTCGACGTTGCCGAGCAAGGTCCCTGCCCCGGCGAGCGACGCATGCGATCGCACGATCACGCTGGGCCGGCCGTCGACCTCGCCGCGCGAGCCAACCGCGATCTGGAACCGGCCGACCGTCATGCCGCCCAGCTTCATCTCGTACTCGACGTGCTCGTTCTCCACTCCATGGGCAGCGCCCAGCTTGGCGTCGACATCTCCGGCATCCGTTTCGAGCGAATCCGCGAAGTTGGCCGCACATCCGGTGGCGACGAGGGCGAGGACGAGTCGCATGCACCAGGTCAGACGCACGGCCCCCCGATTCGGGGAGGAAAATCTGGAACGTCGTGAAGATGTTCGGAGACGTAAGGCGCGTCAGAACACGCGGACGGTGGTCGGGCCGGGCGTGGCGCGCTGGATCGTGAGCGTGCCGCCGTTGTCGAGCGCGAGGGTGCCGTTGCCGGTGACGGTGATGCGCGCGGAGCCCGCGGCCGAGGTCACGGTGGCGGGCGAGCCATTGAAGGTCGCGGTCGTCGGCTGGCCGGTGCCCGCGGTCCAGGTGTAGTGCGGCGTGCCGACCGGACCGGTCTCGTCGTTCCATTGCGCGAATTCAGGTCGTGACGGAGAGCCCGGGTAGAGCCAAACTTCACGGCTGTTCGCGAGGTCGGCCTTCGTGATCGCGGACGGCAGGTCGGGTGCGTCGAGCACCGTGTCGAAGTAGCTGCCATAGAGGACCAGGAGCGAGCCCGCCGGTGCGAATGCGGGGATGCCGGCACGATCGGCGGTCGCCGTGATCTCGCCGCTGCCTGCCTCGGCACCGTTGAACAGATAGTGCCACTCGCCCGCAGGGAGTCGCAGCGTGCGCTCGGTCGCGCCCTCCTGGATGATGGGGGCGACGAGGATGCGATCACCGAGCAGGTACTCGTCGACCGTGGTCCACGCCCAATCCTCGTCGGGATAGTCGAGTGCGATGGAGCGGAACAGCGGCAGACCGTCGCGCTCGAAGCTCCCGATCGAGCCCCAGAAGTAGGTCGCGAGCTGCAGGTGAAACTTCGACCACAGCGCGAAGTGCGCGGTCGTGCCGGCGTTGTACTCCCACTGCACGTTCGTCGTGACGTTGCGGCCGTGGTGCGTGCGCATCACGGGCGACATCGCGCCCAACGTCGTCCACCGGTAGAACAGCTCCTCGCTCGTCGACACGGTGCCCTGGCTCATGTAGCCGCCGACGTCGTGACCGAAGTACGGGAAGCCCGCGAGGCCCATGCCCAGGCCGATGGGAATCACCGACGGGTAGCCATCGCCGTCGCTGAAGTCGGTCTGCTGATCTCCGGCCCACATCACCTGCACTTCCGGCTGCGAGTGCAGCCACGCCGATCGCATGAAGTAGATGCCTGGCGGCCGGCCGGCTGGCGTCGACGCGAACATCTCCTTGTTCATGCGCGCCCAGTCGACCGGGTAGCGGTTGTGCACCGCGAGTGGATCCTCGCCGCTCGCCAGGACGGAGTCGGTCGGCAACCACTCCGCGAAGTCAGCCATCCAGCCGTCGGCGCCGAGCGCGAGCACCTCGGTCATTACGCCCTTTGCCCACGTGACCGCCGTGGGGTTCGACAGATCGAGTAGCGTCGACGGTGTGAACTTCACACCGGTGAACGTGTACGGCGTGCCGTCGGGATTCTTGATCGCGTAGCCGCCCGCGACCGACGCCGTGTAGATGTCGGCCGTCGAGTCGATGAACGTGTTGTGATAGGTGTGAAACGCGAAGCCCATCCCGTGCAGGTCGTCGGCGAGCTGCTCGAAGTCGGGATAGAGGTCGCGGTCGACACGCCAGTCCTCGTGGAGCGCATAGCCCGTGGAGCTGTTGCCGCCACCACGGAAGTCCTCGGTCCAGATCACGCTCGACGACACGCCACTCGCGCGCAGCTTCTGGGCCACGCGACGAACATTGGCCGAGCCGAACAGCGCGTCGATCCACGGCGCGAAGATCAGCTCGGGGGGGCGCTCCGGCTTGCCGACCCACGCGATCATGTGACCGAACGCATCCTTGGTCGCACCGAGGTTGGGATCGCCGACGAACACCTGCATGTCGAGCTTGTTGCTCCAGGCCTCGAACCGCGCCGCATCCTCGTGCGAGTCGCACAGGTCGAACACCGCGCGCGCATCCGTATCGACAGCGAGCGCGTAGCCGCGCGAGGACAGCAGCATCGGCATCGGCGTGTGAGTCGAGTGCTTGCGGCCGGTGAGGAACCACACGCCCTGGTAGTTGTCGTCGGCGTCGTCGTACTTCCCGATGCCGTCCTCTTGCACCCACAGCGGCACGGTCTCGCCGCGATGATCGACGTCGAATGACTGGCCGCCAAGGCCGGCGAAGTGCTCGGTGTCGTCGCACGTCGACGCGATCTGGATCCGGTCGGTGCTGCCGACGGTGAGCTCGATGCGGACGTGGCGCGCAAAGCCGGACGCGTCGGGGTCGGCGCCCGACTTCGTGGTGGTCACGAACGACAGCGTGCCGGTGCCGAGCTCGCGATCCGAGCTCCGCATCGTGAACGTGGCGCCGGTCGCGGTCGCGGTGATGTCCTCGAGCGAGGTGACGCTCTGCCACGACTCGTTGGTCTTGTTCTCGATGAACTTGAACGAGCCGAACTGGTGCTCGATCGTCGTCGCGCGCGTGCCGACCGCGGCAAATCCATTCGGGACGCCCTCGACGTCGCTCGAGTCGCCGCGCGTGGTCCACACTTCGTTGCCGTCGAGGACGAGCGCGATCCGTGCCGGATCGGGGTAGATCCGCGCGACGAGGCGACCGTTCGAGACCTCGATGGGAGGTGGAGGGTCGCTACAGGCGGCTGCCAGCGGCAGCAAACAGACGAGGGAGCGCAGCGTCATGGCCACGCTCATCGTACCCCGTCCTAGCGACGGCGAATGTGACGGATGACGACGTCGTCGTCAGGACAATCCTTGTCGAACGGGCCGTTGGCGCCGGTCGCGACCTCCTTGATCTTGTCGACCACGTCCATGCCGTCGGTGACTGTGCCGAACACCGCATAGCCCCAGCCGCGCTGGTCCTTGCCGGTGTGGTCGAGGAACTTGTTGTCGACGACGTTGACGAAGAACTGGGCGGTCGCCGAGTGGGGATCGCCGGTGCGCGCCATCGCGACCGTGCCGCGCGTGTTCTTGACGCCGTTGTCGGCCTCGTTCTGGATCGGTGCGCGAACACCGCGCTTCTCGTACTGCTGGTCGTAGCCACCGCCCTGGACCATGAAGGTCTTGATGACGCGGTGGAAGATCGTGCCGTCGTAGTGCTTGGCATCGACGTACGACAGGAAATTCGCGACCGACTTGGGCGCCTTCGCCTGGTCGAGGGTGATGACGAACGTTCCGAAGTTGGTCTCGACTTCGACGGTTGGATCGGCCATCCCGCGAGACTAGCGAAAAGCGGTGAAGTCTACCGACGCTTCGATGTGGAAATGATCGTCGTGCGAAATCGGGTCGTTACCGGGCGTTAGAACCTGGCGAAACTGCGTCCGGGCATTGATCAGCTCCTCGATTCCGTGCAGCAGCGGATCGTCCTTGAGGTAGTCGCCCTCGATCGTCGCCACCCGGCCGTCCTGGTCGACGAACGACTTGATATCCATCGCGATGCCGAGCGCGTGGCGCGACAGGAAGTCCTTGGTCTGCCCGTGCGAGCGCGCGAGCGTGTTGCGCACGATGCTGCCGAACTGCACCTCGCGCACGCCGATCGCGTAGAGCTCGGGGCCGAGCTGGGCGAGCACGCGCACGAACTGGCACTCCATCGTCGGCGCGCTGCGGCGGCGAAACGCACTCGTGTACGTGATGCCGCCGATCTGCATCGACGGCACGGTGATCGGATTGGCGACCATGCCCTCGGCCGCCGCGGGCTTCCAGCTCACGCCGAGAACATCGAGCTCCTGCTCGCAGACTCGGCTCGCGGCGAGCATCTCCTTGGTCGGCGGCCACGCGAAGCCAGGCGGCAACCGGTCAGCCCCGTACTTCACGCGACCGTCGCTCTGGACCTGGGCGACCTTGATCAGCGGCTTTGCGCTCGTCACGACGCGCGGCTTGCTCGTGACCGTCAGCCGCTTGCGGCGACTCTTGCTCGCGACGGACTTCGCCTTTGCGGACTTCGCGCTCTTGGCGCGGCCGCCCTTCGCGGGCTTCTTTGCGGTCTTCGTGGTCCGCGCCGACTTTGCCTTCGCGGACTTCGTCGTCTTCGCGGACTTCGTCGTCTTCGCGGTCTTCGTCTTCGCCGCCGACTTCGTCTTTGCCACGGGCTCGCGCGTCTGCGACGGCTTGGTGATCGGCTGCGCCAGGACGGGGGCAGCCGTCAGCGCGAGCGCACTGACCACCGCAACGAAGACCCCACGCGCCATCCACCAAGCTTACTTCGGGCAGGCGGCTGCGCCGAGTCGAATCCGCTCGAACCCTGCACGACGTGCCGCAGCAACCAGCGTCGCGACGTCATCAGCGGATCTCGCGTCTGTAAGCCCGATGGTCAATTGCGTGGGACATGGTTTATGCGTGCAGCGTTTGGCTGCGCCTTTGAATAATTTCTCGGCGTCGGCGAAGGGCGCAGAGGCGGGTACATCGAGGAGTCCGTGACAGATCCGCAGCGGCTCGCGCGAGTCGAGCACGAGGGGTGCTGCCGGATCGGCGACTGCCCCGGGACCGCGTCCCGCGAGCAAGAACACCGGCGCGCCCGCGTCGACGCGCATCGCGACCACGTAGGGACCGGCATTCGCGGCGGCGCGCACGGCATTTGCGAGGGCATCGCCGGGCGTCGCTGGATCGAGCAGCACGAGGGAGACCTCGCCCGGCTTCCGCAGCGTCATGTCGAGCTGCGTGCTGGCCTCGATCACGGCGTAGGTGTCCGTGGCAACGCGCCATGGTGCCGGCGTACCGCGCACGAAGTCGCACGCGACCTCGGTGACGACCGGCACCGGCTCTGACTTCACGCCGACGAGCGCGGCGCTGATGCACGCCTCGGCGACGCGGTCACCGAAGCCACCCGCGCGTGCGGCGATCACGGTGCCGTCGATCCCGATGCGCAAGATCGCGCGGAGCGATCCGGTGTGCTGCGGACCGAGACAGCTCGCGAGTTTCGCCGTCGGCATCTGCTTCGCGACATTCACTGCCGCGACGACCCCGATCTCCGACGGAACGATCGCGCCGCTCGACGCATACGGCATCCACGCCGCCGGGTCGGGCGCTGGCGTGAGCGTGTGGGGTGCCCACGCGAACGTGACGGGCTGGACGTAGCTCGTCTGCGCCGTGGGCTTGGGGAACGGGACCTCCATGATGATGTGCTTCATGCACAGCGTCAGACTGTCGTCGAGGCTGTTGTCGACGAGCACCTCGTGGACGTAGCCGGTCTCCTTGATGATCAGCGTGAGCTTAGACGTGCCCGCGAGCGTCGGTACGCGACCGAGGTTCTGCTCGTAGCAGTAGCGCAACCGGTTCTCGTGCTTGCGCAGCACGGCCGCCGCGCCCTTGAGCCCGCCCTCGTTCGGCTTGCCGAGCGTGACCTGTGCAAAGCCTCCACGGCCACCGCCTGGCGGCTCGATCGGCGGCATCGGCGCCGGCGAGCAGCTGACGAGATCGAGGATGAGCGCGGTCGGCGCGTCGACAGCTGCATCGCCCGCGGCGGCACTGCCCGTGGCGACCGGCGTCCCCTTCGCGGGCGCGTCGTCCTTGCAGGCGGCGGTCACCGCGAGCAGCACGAGCACGCACGCGCGCATCAGCGACCCTTCCACACCGGCTTGCGCTTGCCGAGAAACGCGGAGATTCCCTCGGCTGCATCCTCGAGCGCGAGCACGCGACCGAGCTCGGCCTGCAGGTAGCGCAGCTGCGGAGTGATCTCCATGTCCTGTGAGCGATAGAACGCGTGCAAGCCCAGACGCATCACCGCGGGGCTGCGCTCGGCGATCTCGCCGGCGAGCTTCAGCGTGACGTCCTCGAGCTGCGCGGCCGGGACCGCGCGGTTGATGAGCCCGCAGTCGATCGCCTCGCGCGCATCGAGCTTGCGACCGGTCAGCATCATGTCGAGCGTGCGCTTGCGGCCGACCGAGCGCGTGATCTCGGCGGTGATCATCATCGGCCACAGCCCGTCGTTGATCTCGGTGGTGCCGAACAGCGCCGCATCCGATGCGATCACCAGGTCACACGCGACCATCAGTCCGAGGCCGCCGGCGAGCGCGTGGCCATTGACCATCGCGATGATCGGCTTGCCGAGCTCGTGCATCGTCGTGAACAGCTCGACGAGCGTCGCCGTCGGGCCGGTGTCCTTCTGCATCCCACCGAGGTCGCCGCCCGCCGAGAACACCTGGCCCGCGCCGGTGAGCACCGCCACGCGGAGGTGCTCGGCCTTCTTGATCGCCTCGAATGCTGCCGCGAGCTCGCCGCAGGTAGCCGGGCTGATCGGGTTGCGCTTGTCGGGCCGGTTGAGCGTGATGCGAGCGATCGGACCGCTCTCCTCGACGAGGATCGTCGCGTACTCGGGCATGTGGGCGTGTGTAACATGCAACCCATGGCGACTTCCCGTGTCTCGCCGGACATGAAGCGGCTCGGCGTCGTCGGTGCGTTGGCCCTCGCGGGTGGTGCGTTCTGGTACCTGCAGCGCTCGCGGACACCGGCCATCGCGGCCGACGCGCCACCACCGCCGGCCATGGGCACCGCCGTCGCCGGTAGCGCCCACGCAGCCGAGGCCGCGAAGCGATTCGACAAGGTCACCAAGCTCGCCAACGCCGACGAGCGCAAGCAGCTCGCCGACCGCATCGCCAGCGCCCAGGCCGCGCGCGCCGCCAGCCGGTCCGCGCCCATCCCTCGCCTGCCCGACGGATCCGCCGAGGAAGAAACCGCGATCTCGAAGACCGAGATCCGCAGCGCGATGCGCGAGCTGGTCCCCTACATCACCGCCTGCTACGAGGAAGCGATCCCGAAGCTGGGCGACGCCCCCGATATCTCCGTCCTCGCCGAGCTGACGCTGATCGGAGCCCCCGACGTCGGCACCATCGTCGACGCCCACGGGCTTGCCGACCGCGACGGCAACTCACTGGTGCAGTCGTTCGACGACTGCCTGCGGAACACGTTCCAGCTGATGGCCCTGCCGCCGCTGGCCGAGGGCGACAAGATCGAGGTCCGCTACCCGTTCGAGTTCCGCACGAAGTGATGTTACCCTCGCAGCATGCGACGTTCGCTCGTCGTCGTTTCACTGCTCGGCGCAGCTGCGCCCGCGGCAGCCGATCCGAACGACCTCGTGCTGTCGCGGCTCGCGACGCTGCGCACGGACGGCACCGGCGCCGTCATCGGCTCGGTCGGTCAGAGCCGCGAGCTCCGCGCGTTGTCGTCGCAGCTCGGCGTGGTGCTCGCACCGCACTTGCTCACGCCTGCCGACACCCTCGGATTCGGCGGCTTCCAGCTCACCGTCGACTACTCGATGACCACCGTCGACACCGGCGCTGACTACTGGCGTGTGCTGCGCGGTTCGAGCGATCCCACCGGCACCGGTACGGGCGCGCACGGCAGCGACATGATGCGCACCGTCGGCATGTTCGTGCGCAAGGGCATGTGGTTCCCGATCCCGTCGATGGAGCTCGGTGGCGGCGCCATCCACCTCGTCGACTCGCACGTCTGGACGGGCCAGCTCTACACGAAGCTCGCTCTCCACGAGGGCTACCACGACCTGCCGATTCCCTCGCTGTCCGTCCGTGGCGCGGTCTCGCGCATGATGACGCAGCGCGAGCTCGACTTGACCATCGCGTCGCTCGACGTCGCGGTGTCCAAGCACTTCGGGGTCGGCAGCACGTGGCGCTTCGATCCGTTCGTCGGCTGGAACCTCTTGATGATCATCCCGCGTAGCGAGGTCATCGACCCGACGCCCAATGTCGATCCGCTCGTCGCGGGCAACGAGGACGACATCATGAACAACTTCGTCTTCGCCGAGCAGGACAACATCCTGCGGCACCGCTTCTTCGTCGGCGCGAAGTTCCAGTACTACGTGTTCCAGTTCACCGTCGAGGCGCAGTTCGCTCTCGCTGGCAGCTCCGTCGATGATCGCGCCGGGACCACCGAGGTCTGCCTGCCGAACTCGGATACCGAGGCATGCGACTCGACGGACACCGCAAAAGCTCAGCGCACGCTGTCGATGTCGGCCGGCTTCGACTTCTGATCGATCCGGATCCACGGCACCAGCTCGGTGCTCGGTGTGAACAGCACGGGCGCCACCGGCTTCGGTGCCTTGGGGGGCGGGTCCTCGAAGAGCTGGTTCTCGTCGAACGAGGACGCGACACCGATCGTCACGTTCTTCGTCGTCGAGAACGCTTCACCGATCAGTGCGGCAACAACCGCCGCCATCGTCTCGACCTTGCGCTCACCGCGCGTCAGCGTCTTGCGCTGCTCGGGGCCCGCTCGCTCTCCCGATTGATTCAGGATCCCGTCGCGCTTCTCGGCGTCGCCCGGCAGCTCCGACAGCTTCGGCATCACGCCCGGCCGCAGGTTCGCGTCGAGGTTGCCCGAGAGGCAACCCGTGAGGGCGACGGCGAGCAGGACGAAGCGCACGCTGCCCGCCCTCGCACGATGCGTGCCTGGCCACGCACACGCGATTGCCGGCGGTTAGCCCTGCGGCCGCGTTGCGCTAGCACCACACCGGGCCCGAAGGTGACAGTGACGGTCTCGGCTTCTCGCCGTAGCGATCACTGCACGGTGACGGTACCGGCGAAGCCGTGCGTCGAGCAGTAGAAGCCGAACGTGCCCGCCGTGTTGAACTTGAGGCACTTGGTCTCGCCGAAGTCGACCGCGAGGTTGGCGTCGGTCATCGCGGCGATCGGATTGGGCGCCACGTCGTGACCCGGTGACATCACGAACTTCACGATGCCACCCGCCGGGACCATGCTCGCCATCGGCATGTACGACGTGTCGTTGAGGTCCGTGCTCATCACGGTCGCTGCCGGCGTCGACGGGCAGCCGATCTCGACGACCTTGGCGGTGCTCGCGTCAGCCATGCGAGCGTCCGCCGTCACGCTGCCGCCGTCATCGCCGCACGCGGCTGCGATCGCGAGGAGTGCTGCTGCGAGATACTTCATGGGCATCAGGCGCAGATGATCGTGACGGAGTGCGTGTGACCATTCCCGCTGGTCGACGTGACCATCACGCTGCCGTTGGAGTTGCTGTTCAGCGTCGCGAAGTTTGCGGCGGTGACGGTCACCATGTGCGTGTGACCCGCGCCGCCGTCGAGCGTATAGGTCTTGTCGGCGTTGCTCGCGATGTCCGAGGAGGAGACCGTGATCGTGTGCCCGTGATTGGCGCTGATGGTGGTCGTCGTGCCGTTGGCCGCGCAGTTGCGACCCGCGAAGGCGGCGTCAGCCGGCGCATCGTCACCCCCACAAGCGGCAACGGCAACGGCAGCGGCGGAGGTACCCAGGAACTGTCTACGCGTCATCTTCATGATTGCTCCTTCAGTCGACATCGGCCGGACGCGTGACGGGACCTTGCGAGGTTCGCTTGCCCCGGCGCGCCTTCGGCGTCTTACGCCACTGCTCCTCGGCGCGCTCGGAGCGCGTCGGGTCAGTGACCTGATACACGATGATCTTCTGGCCCTTCGCGAGGACCGTGTTGAACGAGATGCGGTTGATGCGGGCGAGGTCGTGCGAGCCCATGCCGTACTTCTTGGCGACCTCGGCGAGCTTCTC